>NZ_JASFZF010000106.1:0-27477 GCF_046055765.1 Lutibacter sp.
AATGTTATTTAAAGATGCACGACCAAGTCTAAAATCTTTTTTTGAAGGACCATCAACTGTAAATTGTGTTGCTGTTGCAGCATGAACTGTTGTCATTAACCCTTCAACAATACCAAATTTATCATTTAATACTTTAGCTATTGGAGCTAAACAGTTTGTTGTACAAGATGCATTTGAAACAATTGTATCAGCAGCTGTTATATTTTTATGATTTACACCCATTACAAACATTGGTGCATCTGCAGATGGTGCAGAAATAGCAACTTTTTTAGCTCCTGCTGTAATGTGTTTCCCTGCACCTTCTAGGTTTGTAAAAATCCCTGTACAATCTAAAACAACATCAGCTCCAACAGCATCCCATTTTAAATCTTCTGGGTTACGTTCTGCAGATACTCTAATTTCGTTTCCGTTTACAACTAAGTTGCCATTTTTTACTTCAATTGTTCCATCAAATCGACCGTGAACTGAATCATATTTTAATAAATATGCTAAATGATCTACCGCTAATAAATCATTAATTCCTACTACTTCTACATTTGGTCTGCTTGCTGCTACTCTAAAAGCAATTCTTCCTATTCTACCAAATCCGTTAATTCCAATTTTAACTGTTGACATTTTTTTATTTTTATTAGTTTCTATTATTATTCTATTTTATACTGAAGTTATTTCAGCCACTTTAAGTAATTCTATATTAATATCATTGTTCATTTTTATAGCCTTATCTAACTCAACTTTCGATATTTTATTTTCTGTAATACCAATCATAACCCCTGTTGATTTATCTAACAAAGCTTCAACTGCAGCAACGCCTAACCTACTTGCAAGCACTCTATCAAAACAACTTGGAGAGCCTCCTCGTTGCATATGACCTAAAACAGATACTCTTACATCGTATTCTGAAAAATTTTCAGAAATATAATCAGCTAATTCAAAAACATTTTTCCCTATTTTATCTCCTTCGGAAACAACTACAATACTAGATGTTTTACCATTATCTCTACCTTTGTTAAGAGAATCTACAAATTTTTCTAAACCAATATTTTTTTCAGGAATTAAAATTTCTTCAGCCCCTGCACCAATCCCTGCATTTAAAGCAATAAAACCTGCATCTCTTCCCATTACTTCAATAAAAAATAATCTATTATGTGAACTTGCCGTATCACGTATTTTATCAATTACTTCAACAACGGTATTTAATGCAGTGTCATAGCCTATGGTATTATCTGTACCGTAAATATCATTATCAATAGTTCCAGGAATCCCCACAAGTGGAAAATTGTATTCTTTAATGAATTTTAATCCTCCCGTAAAAGTACCATCACCTCCAATAAGTACAAGAGCTCCAATACCTTGTGTTTTTAAGTTTTTATAAGCTTTGGCTCTTCCTTCTTTAGTTTTAAACTCTAATGACCGGGCAGATTTAAGTATTGTACCTCCTTTATTTATAATATTACTTACGTTTCTCGCCGAAATAGTTTCAAAATCTCCTTCAATCAAACCTTGATATCCTCTATAAACTCCTACACATTCTACACTGTAATAACTACAGGCTCTAACAACCGCTCTTATTGCTGCATTCATACCTGGAGCATCTCCTCCTGAGGTTAAAACGGCAATCTTATTTATGGGTTCATTCATTGGTTGAAAATATACAACAAAATTACTTTTTAATGGATTTTTTTCCTACAAATATACTCTTTATTCACTAAAACGATTTCGTAGGAAATCACTAAAAAAGGGAACTAGTTTTTATCCCTTTTCATTATTTTATTATACTAATTTTCAATATATTAATTCATTAATATTTTAAATTCCCATGGTTTAAATAATTGAGGTTTCTCATTTGAAAATGTAATTTTTTCATTCGACAGATAGTCTTTATATTCTCCTTCAATTTTTGAAGTGAATTTTATTTCATTTTTTGATAAATTTGCTATAAATGTAATTTTATCACCTTCTTTTTTTCTAGTAAAAATTAATATGTGCTCATTATCTGAAGAATTTATTTTAACATATGAAGCCGCATTTTTACCACCATTTAATGCCTTATTATTGTGTTTTAGCTGACCTAATTTTTCTAATATTGGCCAAACAACACCTTTTGTCTTTTTAATAGTATCCTTTTCAAAAAATAATAATCGTTTATTCATATCATATTCTTGACCACTATAAATTAAAGGCATACCTGGCGCACAATATGATAATGCTAGCATAACTTCAGAAGCATCTCCCATACGTTCTTTTACACTTCCATTCCAAGAGTTTTCATCATGATTCGTTACAAAATTCATTAAAATATCATCCTTTTTGTAAAGCGTATCTATTTGATTCATTCTAGCATCCCAATTTTTAACGGTTTCATCTCCTGTTACTATTTTATTCATTATGTGATGTGTATCCCAACCATAACTCATATCAAAAGCATTTTTCATTAACTCAGGCTCCCAAGCTTCGGCTAACATAAAAATAGGTTTCACCTTTTTTAATTCAGTAACTGTATGTTCCCAAAAATCTACTGGAACCATTCCTGCCACATCACATCTAAATCCATCAATATCAACTTCTTTGAGCCAGTATTTCATGTCTTCTAACATTTCAGCACGCATTTCTTTATTGTCATAATTTAAATCAGCAACATCAGTCCAATCAGTTCCAACCGTATGCGTAATCTCTCCTTTTTCATTTTTGGTATAATATTCTGGATGTTCTTTTAACCAAACATGATCCCATCCCGTATGGTTTGCTACCCAATCTAATATTACATACATTCCATTTTCATGAGCTGTATGAATTAAGTTTTTTACATCTTCTAAATTTCCAAATTCCGGATTGACTTTTGTATAATCTGAAATTGCGTAATAACTTCCTAAACTCCCTTTACTTTTTGTTGTAGAAATTGGATAAATTGGCATTAACCAAATAATTTTAACACTTAATTCCTTTAATTGTGGAATATCTTTGGTAAACTCATTCAATGTTCCTTCTTCAGAATATTGACGAATATTAGCTTCATAAATAATCGCATTTTCTAAGGCTTCATTTGAAATTGGCGATAAAATTTCCTTTTTGACACTCATTTCTTCCTTTTTGATTTCTGTTTTACAAGCAACAGTGACAATTAAAATTGCTATTATTATACTATTTTTCATTATTAATTATTTTTTCGGTTTTAAACTTATGGCAAATCCTCCTCCTGGAGCTAATTTTATATTTATTTTTGATTGACTTGAAATTTCTATTTTTCTAATATTAATTGCTGTCGGATTTTTATCCCAATGCGCATCTTTTCCGTCTTCATAAATCGTAGCATTGTAAACTATATTTTTAGATAAGAAATCAAAATTAATATTCATTCTTCTAGAATTTTCATCTGTAATTCCACCTACAAACCAATTTTCTGAATTTCTTTCTTTTCTTGCAATTGTAACAAAATCTCCTACTTCACCATTTAAAACGTTAGTTTGCTGCCAATCTACTCCAACATCTCTAATAAACTGTAAAGCAGAATTTCCTTCATAGTTTTCAATTAAATCAGCAGCCATTTGAACTGGACTGTAAATCACCACATACAATGCCAATTGTTGTGCAATGGTTGTATTTACTTGATTATCCTTTTTCCATGAATCAAATTTAATATCAAAAATACCTGGAGTATAATCTATTGGTCCAGCTAACATTCTTGTAAAAGCTACAATTGTTAAATGCTCAGGTGGATTTCCCCCATCTGATGACCATGCATTAAACTCTTGTCCACGTAAGCCTTCTCTTGAGATTGTATTTGGATAAGTTCTTCTTAAACCTGTCGCTTTAATTGGCTCGTGTGCATTAATAGCTATTTGGTATTTAGCTGCTTTTTTAACAGCATTGTTATACTGATTTACCATATATTGCCCATGATGATATTCACCTTTAGGTAATATTTTACCAACATAACCCGTTTTAACGACATGAATACCTAGACTTTTCATTAAAGCATAAGCCGTATCTTGTTGTTTTTCATAAGTTTCAGTAGCTGCAGAAGTTTCATGATGCATAATAATTTCAACACCTTTTTCTTTACCATATCGTACCACTTCTTGTAAATCATAATCTGAATAAGGAGTTACAAAATCAAAAACACCCTCTCTATCTTCAAAACCAATCCAATGCTCCCAACCGGTATTCCAACCTTCAACTAACACAGCACCAATATTATTTTTTGCTGAAAAATCTATAAATGCTTTTGCATTTTTAGTAGTTGCTCCATGTTTACCAGAAGCCATATCCCAATACGATTTCCCTAAATGCATTTCCCACCAAATACCTGTGTATTTTGTAGGTCTAAACCAAGAAATATCTTCCAATTTGTTTGGCTCATTAAGATTAACTATTAAATTAGATGCTATTAAATCGCTTGCTTTTTCAACAATTTGAATGGTTCTCCAAGGAGTATGAAAAGGTATTGTTCTTTTAACTTTATAATCTAAATTATTCGAACCAACTAAATTACTTGTCATTGTAAAATTAACAGTATCAACTTTTAAAGTCATTCCTGAATAATTAACCAAACTTGCTTCATGAAAACTCAAATATAATCCACTTTTGGTTTTCATAGTAACTGGAGTATTTACTGCATTTTCTGGTATTGAAGTTTGAGCTAAGTCATGACGATTTGCTTTAGACTTTGCATCAATCTTAGAAAACAGTGTTGTATTATACAAATGCTCATAAATATCCCAATCTCCAGGAATCCACCAAACTTTATGATCATCGGTTAAATTAAAAGTTGTTTTTTCTTCAGTAATAAAAACTTCTGAAATATTTTTTTGTTGAGGAAACTCATATCTAAACCCTATTCCGTCATTATAAACTCTAAAAGTTAGGTTTAATTTTCGCTTTAATTCTGAAGTTTCTTGTAACTTAATTTTAAGTTGATTATAGTTATTTTTGACTTTAGTTTGTTCTCCCCAAGGCATTTCCCAAACTTCATTAAAACTACTTTTTTTAGTATTAATTAGCTTAAAATCTCTTTTTAAAGAAGGTGCACCTTTTAAATTGAATCCTAATGTTGATGTCTTAATTACTTCATTATTTTTAAAACTTACCGTATAAGTAGCTTCTCCTTTCTCAGTTACATTAAAAACTACTTCAATAGCTTTATTTGGTGAAGCAATTTTTGTCCCTAATTTATTTCCCTTTGAACATGAAAACAGAAAAATACTAATTACGAATATGGTTATTTTTAAAGTTTTCATCCTATTTCTTTAATTCTAATAAAACAATACTAAACACTGTATCTAATTTTACTATTCCATTTTTAACTAGAACTTCAGTTCCAGAATAGGCATCAATTAAAACAGCTCCATTTTTAAAAATAGAACTTACATTTAATTCTTTTTCACCTTCATTTAAATCTAAACCAATAACAACGGCATCTGTATAATTTTTTGAAGTATAAATTCTCTGAAAAATATAAGGTTGCAGACTAATCATTTTATGTATTCCAGCTCCAATTGCAGGGTGATTATTACGGAAATTTCCTAGCTTTTGCCAATGTGATAAAATTAATTTTGTTTTCTCATTTATAGCAATTTCGTCCCAATTCATGGTTGAACGTAAGTTTGCATCTCCACTTGCACCTTCTATAATTAAAGGCCTAGCAGATTCATCGCCATAATATACTTGAGAAGTTCCAGGACACAATAATAATTTAGTTGCAGACTCAAATGGTTTTATTCTATCCTTATCAAAAGGAGCGCCATCATCATGTGAACTCACATAATTTAAAACGCCAAATCCTTTTAATTTACTATTTAAAATTGAGGAATATTTTGAAAATAATTCTTCGTAGCTGTTTTGTGCTGCATTCCATTTAAACTCAAAGTTTATTAAACTATTAAAACCATTCTTAAAATAGTTTACTTTTTTATCTCCAAAGTCAAAAAATTGCCCATCACTAATTCCATAATTATATACTTCTCCCACCAAATAAAAATTATTTGTGTCTAACACTTTATTTGGGTTATTCTCTTTCCATTGTTGAAATGCATACTCACATTCAGTTTTAAATTCATCCCAAACAAATTCTTCCGTGTGTTTTACAGTGTCAGCTCTATAACCATCAATACCGAATTCTTTGATATAATCTGTGAGCCATTTTATAATATAAAAACGTGGTGCTCTTGGATAACCAGTTCTAGCAAAAAAAACCTCCAATTCTTTCATTTCTTGCTCATATCTTCCTTCTAATTTCCATTGTTCTGTTAATTGAGATGGAATTTCAACATTTTCGTCACTTTCCGTTTTAACATCTGGTAAATTTTTAACAAGCGTACAAGTAACCGTTGATTTATAATTTTGATAATCACATTGAGGCTCTGTTCTCACCCAATCATTTGGCCAAACATGATCTTTTTTTGTAACAGGTCCCGTATGATTTATAACACCATCTAATAAAATTCTAATTCCATTTTTATGCGCAATTTCAACCAGCTTTTTTAAATCTTCTTTTGTTCCAAAACTTGGATCTAAAGCAGTCCAATCTTTAGTCCAATACCCATGATATCCAAACGTTGCACCTGTTCCTTCATCAACAGCTCCATGAATTTGTTCTACAATTGGTGTAAACCAAATGGCATTAATACCTAGTTTTGTGAAATAACCCTCTTCAATTTTTTTTGTAATCCCTTTAATATCACCACCTTCAAAACCACGAAGTTTTTCGGTTTTTTTAGTTCTATTAAAATTTACATCATTTAAAGTGTCTGCATTGTAAAATCTATCTGTCAATAAAAAATAGATGGTTGCATTTTCCCAAATAAAAGGTTTTTCAATATTGGTAGTTAATACTAATCCGTCGTCATTTTTCTCAGAATTACAAGCAGCAACAACTACAAAAAGGAGTATTAATAAGTATTTTTTCATTTTTTTATAATCTAATTTTTATTGACTTTTCTGAAGGATTATTTATTGAAACTAGAATTTTTAGTATTTTATTGTTGTCATTCCAGTCAAATGTATATCCTTTTATTTTTTTTGGTTTTCTTGAAATATTATGAATGATTAAATTTATTTTTCTTGAAGAAAATTGATAATTCCCTCCCAATTCATGCTCAATTTCAATATGCAATCTATTATTTTTATATTCGCTTTCAAATTCTATAATTTCATACAATCCTTTTTCATAAGCATTTTTCGTTTCTCCATCATCATTATACAATTTATCTTCACTTTCACTAACTGTTTCATCAAAATAAAAATGTAAATCGAAGATTTTTAAATTATAATTTGTTGTATTTTGAATTGTTTGAATTCTAGGAATAAATGAACCTCCTTTTACATAGGTAGGAATACTTTCTTCTTTAAGCTGTATAATTTTTGTTTGTCCTCCTTTAACTTTCTCATCTGTATAAAAATCAAACCAATTTGACGTTGAAGGAAAATAAACTTCTTGTTCTTTTAAACCTGATTTCACCACTGGACTGACTAAAAAATTACTTCCCCATAAATAGGTTTTATCGTTTAAAAATAAGTTATTATTTCCTTTTTCTTCAAAAAACAATGGGCGCATTAAAGGCGTTCCTTTCTGATTGTTTTCAAAAACCAACGTATAATTATACGGTAATAATTGATACCTTAATGCTATTGATTTTTTTGCTAAATCCTTTGTTTTGGTTTCTCTAAAGACTGGTTCAGAAGGCACTTCTTCTTGCGCGTGAGGGCGATATATTGGTTGAAAAACACCATATTGTAACCAACGTGTATATAACTCGTCATCTAAATTAGCACCAGCAAAACCACCTAAATCCGAGTGCATATATCCTAAACCTTGCATTCCCATTTGTAAAGCAATTTCTGGCTGAGATTGCAATCCCCCCCAACTTCTGTTCACATCGCCAGACCATGGAATTAGCCCATAATGCTGTGAACCTGAATATCCTGCACGCATTAAAATAAATGGGCGTTGGTTGGGATAATTTTTTTTGTATCCTTCAAAAATGAGTTTTGCCCAATTATGCCCATAAATATTATGAACTTCATCAGCAGTTCCAGTTGCGTGTAATAAATCTGACGGATGCACTTCTGGCTCTCCTAAATCTCCCCACCAGCCTTCAACACCATAATTTGCATATTTTTGGTAAATATCCCAAAACCATTTTTTACCTTCTGGCTTAAAAATATCTATAATTCCAGTATTTCCAAAGTAAAAATCGTAGGTATAAGGTTCTCCTTTATCAGTAAGTCCTAAAATATTTTTTTCAACAGCTTCACCCCATTTCTTAGAAGTAGTTAGCACAAAAGGCTCTGTAATTAAAATGGTTTTAATCCCTTTTGCTTTTAAATCAGCTATCATTTTTTTTGGATTAGGAAACGAATCTTTTAAAAATTCAAAATTTCCCATCGTACCTTTAATCTCTTTTCCAAACCAATACAAATCTAAAATGATGGCATCAACAGGAATTTCTTCTTCAATAAATTTATCAATTGTACGCATTGTTTCTTCCTGAGAATGGTACCCAAACCTACTTGAAAAATTCCCCAATGCCCAACGCGGAATCATAGGTTGTTTCCCCGTTAAATTAGTATATTGATCTATTAAATCAATCCAATTATCACCTGCAACAACTTGATATGTTTTTCTACCAGAAATTGTTTCGTACTGTAACGAGTTATCCTTTTTACTATCTAAATCTAAATAACCTATAGGCGCATTATCAAAATGAATGGCGTATAAATTAGATGAATACACCAGCGGAATAGTATAATTCATTAATTCCGAATGGGTTTCGTAACCATAATGTGCTTTATTATACAATTGCAAACGGTTGCCTCTTCTATTCATTCCTAAGGCTCTTGCGCCTCCGCCAAATAAAATTTCTTCAGCCGTTAAATTAAAATCTAAAATTTCATTTTTTTTATTTTTAACATATCCTTTTCTTTCCGAGATAAGTGGTTTATTTTTATATGAATAAGAAATTTGAAAAGGTTGTTTTTTTATTTCAAGTGAAATACCTGAAGTCTTCAAATGAATTGAATTTTCACTTTTTTGAATTATAAATTTAACCGTAGAAGGGTTTAAAACTACCGCATGAGAATTTGGATTAAAGACTTCACCATTTGGAATAAATGATGTTTCAATTATTTTATTTGAATACGGCTTAATTAGATAAATTCCATCATTTGTTTTAATCTTAACAATTGCACCATTTTCTTCAAAATTGATAAACTTACGATTAGAATTTTGTGCATTCACAAAAAAGCCAGCAAAGAAAAGTAATAGTATGTTTATTTTTAAAAAATTCATTTATTATTTTTTTAGTAAAAATTCAATAGGTATTTGGAATCGCTGATTCCAAAAATTTTCAGAATGATTATGACCTTCAAAATTTAAAGCTTTCATGAATTATAATTTTGTAGTTAGCATAATTATTCCTCTTGATTTTAATTCTAAAGACTTATCCCAATTAAATTCTTTATTGGTAATTATATTTTTTACCCTTTTACCTTGTAAGCCAATTTCTTCAAAACGAGTTAAATCTAAATTAATTGACTCTTCATTTTTATTCAAAATTACAGCTACTATCTCATCACCTAAAATTCTAAATAACACATAAACTTTTGTTTCTGGAGCAAAATGAACTGTTCTTCCACTATGAATTGCATTACTATTTTTTCTGTAATTCAATACTTTTTTCAGAAAAGATTGCATTTCTTTTTGATCTTCACTTAAACCTTCTCCAGTAAATGCATTCACTTTATCATTGTCCCAACCTCCTGGAAAATCAGACCTAATTAAACCGTGATCACCAGGTTTTGCTGTGTCGTTCATCAATATTTCTGTTCCATAATAAATCTGCACAATTCTTGGTAAAGCTAATAAATAACCTATAGCCATTTTTGTTTTTACTTTATCTTCACCTAACTGGGTATAAATACGACTCATATCATGATTGTCTGGAAAAATCATAATATCATTTGGATTTGCATACGAAAAATCATTTGCCAAACCTTCATACATTTTTACAAACCCTTTTTCCCAACTTTCGTTTTCATTCAAAGCATCTACTACTGCACGCTGCATAGGAAAATCCATTGTTGAAGTTAAATTAGATTGATACCCATCTTTATTTTTGGAGTCTTTTTGCCAATAACCAACCAATAACGGATTTAAACTCCATTCCTCCCCAACAATACTAAAATTGGGGTACTCAGCCATAATTGCTCCTGCCCATTTACTCATAAAATATTTGTCTGAATAGGGATATGTATCTTGGCGAATTCCTGCCAAGCCTAAAATTTCAGCCCACCAAATACTATTTTGAATTAAATAATTTGCAACCAACGGATTTTTTTGATTTAAATCTGGCATTGCAGAAACAAACCAACCTTCTTTCATTAGTTTTGAATCGCTTTTTGAAGCATACATATCTTGATTTGTAGTTCTTCTATGGTTTGTAATTACTAACTTACCTTCTAAATATTCTTTTTGATAATTAATCCAATTCTTTGAAGGCAAATCATGCATCCACCAATGTCCCAAACCAATATGATTTGCAACTTGATCCATCACAAATTTCAATCCTTTTTCTTTAGATTTTGTAGCTAACTCAATGTACTCATCCATAGTTCCAAATCTTGGATCTGGATGATACAAATCTGTAATTGCATAACCGTGATACGAACTTTGTTCCATATCATTTGTTAAAACAGGTGTTGGCCAAATAGCAGTAAACCCCATCTCATCAATATAATTAAGGTGATTTATAATTCCTTTTATATCACCTCCATGACGGGCATAACCGTTTTTTCTATCAATTTTTGCTTCTTTTAACCCTTTAACAATATCATTTGAAGAATTTGCATTTGCAAAACGATCGGGCGTTATTAAGTAAATAACATCAGAACTATTAAAACCTTCACGTAGCTTAGAGTCTTTTTTTCGAGTTTTTAACTCATAATCAATACTAAAATTATTTCGTTTTCCTTTTTTTGAAAATTTAATTTTAAACATTCCAGAAACTGCATCTGTCAAATCTATATTTAAAAATAAATAATTTGTGTTTTCCGTTCTTTTAACTTCAATTAATTTAATTGTATTAGCGTCAATTGATGGTTTGTATTGAGAAATATTTTCACCATAAATCATAATTTCCAATTGATGATTGTTCATTCCTACCCACCAAAAAGGAGGTTCTATTTTTGTTATTTGAGAAAATATTGAAGTTGTAAAAAATAAAACGACTATAAATATTAGTTTTTTCATTTGAAAAAGTTATTTAATAAATTATTGCTTTATAAATACTACAATTACTATTTATAAAGCAATATTCTAAATTATACAGTTACTAAGCTATTAGGAGAAACTGTTATTATTTTATTTTCTACTTTAATTTTTAAATCTTTAGACCCATCAAGTTCAAATATAGTTTCAGAGCTATTTACTTTAACTTTAAGCGTTTGATTTCTAAAATTTATAGTGAAAGCATACGAATTCCATTCCTTTGGAATTTGAGGCTTAAATGATAAATTTCCTTTTTCACACACACGCATTCCTCCAAAACCTTGTACAATTGACATCCAAGTTCCTGCCATACTTGTGATATGACAACCTTCATCTACTTCATGATTATAATCATCTAAATCTAAACGAGAAGTACGTACATATTGTTCATACGCTTTTGGCATTCTATCAATTGATGCTGCTAAAATTGAATGTACACAAGGAGATAATGATGATTCATGTACTGTAATTGGCTCATAAAAATCGAAATGACGCTCTAATTCATCTTTACTAAATTTATCTTCAAATAGATACATTCCTTGTAAAACATCAGCTTGTTTTATATAGCAAGAACGCAAAATACGATCCCAAGACCATTTTTGGTTAATTGGTCGTTCAGAATTTGGCAGTTTGCTTACTGGAATAAGTTCTTTATCTAAAAAACCATCTTGTTGTAAATACACATTGTGTTTTTTACTAAATGGAAAATACATATTATCTGCAACTTTTAACCAATTAAAAGTTTCTTCACCTGTTAAATTTGTTTTTTCTATAATTCTATTAAAATCTTTAGGGAACTCCTGTTTTACTTTATTTAAACAATTTACTGCATACTCAATACACCATTTTGCTAAATAATTTGTATAAAAATTATTATTAATATTGTTTTCATATTCATTTGGGCCCGTAACCCCAAGAATAACATACTTATTTTTATCAGCTGAAAAATTTGCTCTTTGATGCCAAAAACGTGCAATAGCAATAATAACTTCTAATCCAAATTTTGGAATATATTCAAAATCTTGTGTGTAATTTACATAGTTATAAATTCCATAAACCATGGCACCATTTCTATGAATTTCTTCAAAAGTAATTTCCCATTCGTTATGGCATTCTTCACCATTCATTGTAACCATTGGATACAATGCCGCTCCATTTTTAAATCCTAATTTCTCAGCATTTTCAATTGCTTTATCTAACTGATTGTAACGGTATAGTAATAAGTTTTTTGCCACATTTGATTTTTTTGTACCCATATAAAAAGGAATACAATAAGCCTCTGTATCCCAATAAGTACTTCCACCGTATTTTTCACCGGTAAAACCTTTTGGCCCAATATTTAAACGTGCATCAGTACCCAAATAGGTTTGGTTTAATTGAAAAATATTGAATCTAATACCCTGCTGTGCTTTAATATCACCTTCTATAATAATATCTGAAGAATGCCAAATTTTATCCCACGATTTTTTTTGTAAATTCAATAATTCTTGAAACCCTAAATTACTTGAGTCATGAACATTATTTAATGCAGCTTCAATTAGTTCATTTTTATTATAATTTAGTGAACTAACATAGCTACCATATTTTAAAATTGTAGCTGTATCTCCTTCTAAAACTTTTATTTTATAGGTATAAGTAAGTGATTTTTCTTCCTTTTTAGTTTTTTGATCAACATCAATATCTTTATTATTTAAAAGAAATGAAACCTTCATTGCAGTACCTACATGAAACTCGGTTTTAAGTGTTTTAGAATAAATACATCCTTTATTTTTACCTTCAACAACTTTTAGAGTTTCCCAAAAATACTCATCATAATTAGAATCTTCATTAATAATACCGGTATCTAAATAAGGTGAAAAAGTAATTTCTCCTGAAAAATTTAATGCTTTAATACTGTATTCTATAGCTCCAACTTCATTTAACTCAATACTGATAAGTCTTTTAGTTTTTACTTCAATTTCTTCACCAGTTTTAAGTGTTGCAATAAAAGAACGACTTAACCATCCTTCTTTCATATTTAACTCTTTTCTAAAATTAGCTACTTTACACGTATTTAAATCTAAATTTGTTGAATTAATTTGTATGTGAATTCCAATCCAATTTGGCGCATTTAACACCTTTGCAAAATATTCTGGATATCCATTTTTCCACCAACCAACTCTTGTTTTATCTGGATAATATATACCTCCAATATAACTTCCTTGCAGAGTTTCTCCACTATAATCCTCTTCAAAATTGGCTCTTTGCCCCATTGCTCCATTTCCTATACTAAAAAGGCTTTCTGATGCCATAACATTTTTAGCATCAAAAACTTCTTCAATGATAGACCATTCATTTGGAACTATATAATTCTTATTCATTTTCTTAATTAATTAGATTTCTTAAAAAATCTGAAGTGATTTCAGTCATATCTTTAAAGTTATAATCTGCTTCACTTAGTACATTTGCATCTCCAATTCCAATACTTACCATATTGGCTGTGTTTGCAGCCTGAACTCCGGCTATCGCATCTTCAACAACAACACAGTTTTCTGGCTTCATGTTTAATTTTTCAGCTCCTTTTAAAAATACTTCCGGATTTGGTTTGGCTTTAGACACATCATTACCATCAACAATTGCTACAAACCTATTATTTAATTCTACTTTTTCTAGAATTAATGGTGCATTTTTACTTGCTGAACCTAATACATATTTTATGTTATTATAATCTAAAAAGTTTAATAGTTGGTTTACTCCCGGAAGTATTTCATCAGGTGTCATAGTATTGACATATTCTAAATATTCTCTATTCTTTTCAACTAATAGTGTTTGTTTTTTTTCTTCAGATAGTTCTACTTTTCCAATGTTTAACAAAATTTCGAGCGATTTTATTCTACTCACCCCTTTTAACTGTTCATTTTGTTCTACCGTAAAATCGAATCCTAAAGAGTTTGCTAAATTTCGCCAAGCTAAATAATGATACTTTGCAGTATCTACAATTACACCATCTAAATCAAATATAAAGGCTAAATTTTTATTCATCGGTTTCAATTTTTAAATTATCATCAACTGTTAGGGAAATCACCCCTGCTATAATCATTGAAATACCTCCAATTAATAATGCATAAATAGGCTGATTATCAAAAAATGTAGAAACTAAAAATCCTAAAATAGAAGCAGCTACAAGTTGAGGAATTACAATAAAAAAGTTGAATACACCCATAAAATAGCCCATTTTGGAAGCTGGTAAAGCACTCGATAGCATAGAATAAGGGATTGACAAAATACTAGCCCAAGCAATACCAACACCAATCATAGGTAACCATTCTAACATTAAAGTTGAAGGCGTATTGATGAAATAGATTGACATTAGTCCAAAACCACCTACTACAAGAGCAAGAAAATGGGTAAATTTTCGGCTCGTTTTTCTTGCAAGTACAGGTAATAAAAAGGCAACCAAAGCAGCAATAATATTATAATTAGCAAACATTTCCCCAACCTGATTTGCACCTGTATTAAATGCTTCTGACGTTGGGTCAGTTGTTTTATAAATATGTTCCGTTACAGCTCCAGTAGTATAAATCCACATAGAAAATAATGCAAACCAAGAAAAGAATTGAACAATAGCCAATTGTTTCATAAGCTTTGGCATTGTTTGAAAATCGTTCATAATGTTAACAAATACATTATTTACACGGTTCATTTTCTGCATAATTCCTGAAATTACTAATGCTATACCACCTAAACTTAATAGCCCTAATGTTAAAACAAATAAATCTTTTTTCAAACCATACTCATAAACCAAAAAGGAAGAAACAAAACCAATCAATAAAACAATAACACCTATTTTTAAATGAGATTTTCCATTGATAAAGTACCAATTTGGATCTTTCTTTACAGTTTCAAAAGATTCACTTTTGTTCTTTTCAAATTCAATTAATTCTTCTGGTGAATATTCTTTAGAACGAATTACCGTCCATAAAACTGCCAATAAAAAAACTGCTCCACCAATGTAAAATGAATATTTAACAGAATCTGGAATAACACCTTCAGGAGCCATATTTGAAACGCCTAAATAAGTTAGTGTTAAAGGTAATTTGGAAGCTACATAAGCTCCAATACCAATAAAAAAACTTTGCATTGCAAAACCTTTTGTTCTTTGGTCTTCAGGTAAATTATCTCCTACAAAAGCTCTAAAAGGTTCCATTGAAACGTTGATAGATGCATCCATAATCCATAACATTCCCGCAGCAAACCATAAGACGGGTGAATTTGGCATAATAAATAAAGCTGAAGATGCTAAAATTGCTCCAACAAGGAAATATGGTCTTCGACGTCCAAACTTAGGATGCCAAGTTCTATCACTAAAGTAACCAATGATGGGTTGTATAATTAATCCTGTTAGAGGCGCTGCTACCCATAAAATAGGTATATCATCAATTTTTGCTCCAAGAGTTTGAAAAATTCTACTCACATTAGCATTTTGTAATGCAAAACCCATTTGTATTCCTAAGAATCCGAAACTCATGTTCCAAATATCCCAGAAACCTAGTTTCCGTTTTTCCATAAATATTACTATTAAAATGACACAATGCAAAGCTTTACTGCTTTGATTGTTTTTGTGTGAAGTGTGAAAAATAGTACTGTAAAATTACTTTTACAAGACAAATATATAAATTTATTTTATAGTTTTTTCATTTTTGAAGACTCAATTTAAGCTAAAAAAATAAAAATCTAGTACTATAACCTTTGAGTTGTGCAAAAAAAATAGAAAAATTAATTCTCAAATTTAAAATTTGATTCAAACAATTTAAAAAACTTAATTAACTGACAGTGTGGATTTTCTAATTTTAAGATTTGGAGAAATCACTTCTTTTTGAAATTCATTTGGCGCTGTACTTTCAATTCTATTTATTAATAATTCAGCTGCATTTCTACCCATTAAATCTCCATGTTGTTCTACAGATGTTAGTCTAGGTGAAGTAAATTCAGAAATTAATCCACTTGTAAAACCAATTATTGCAACATCATTAGGAATAATTAGACCTTTTGCTTTTGCTGTTTTTAAAGTAATTGCTGCATAAATTTCATTGACGGCTAAAATTGCATCAGGTGGGTTTGGAACATTGATAATTTTACCTATTTGTTCATACAAATCTTTATTGTCATCAATTTTATAAATCAAACTCTCATCAATAGCAATACCACTACTTACTAATGCTTTTAAATATCCTTCTTTCCTTAATGAACCTACGGTAATATAATCTTGGGTTGTTATTAACGCAATTCGTTTTGCACCTATTTCAATTAGGTGGTTTGTAGCTTTATATGCTCCTCCAACATCATCAATAATAATTTTATCGCATTCAATTTCATCAATAATCCTATCAAACAATACTAATGGGAAATCATCTTTTACAAGTGCATCAAAGTGCTTATATATTTGATTTTCTTGTGTTTCTCTAGCAACAGACACTATTAAACCATCTACACTGCCATTAGTAAGAACACCAAAATTGGAAACTTCTTTTTCATACGATTCATTAGACAAACAAACAATTACACTATATCCTTTTTCATTTGCATACTGTTCAATTCCATTAATTACTGTTGAAAAAAAATGATGAACAATTTCAGGTATAATAACCCCAATTACTGAAGTTTTTTGATTTCTTAATTGTAACGCTAAACTATTAGGTTTATAATTATAATAATCTGCAAATGCCTTTATTTTCCCTCTAGTTTCTTCGCTAATTTCATGGCTATCTTTTAACGCTTTTGAAACCGTTGAAATTGATACTCCAAACTCTTTCGCTATTTTTTTTAAGGTAATTCTTGGCTTCATTTTATGACTGTTAAAAACACTTCAATACAAATATAAAATATTAAGTGTAATAATGTAATAATAGCAGCTATAAATTAAAGAATTCCAAATAAAAACCTCTTTATTGAAAAATAATTAAAAAATTCTCAAAAAAAGTTAGCTTACTCTAACGTTAGAGTAAAAAAGTTATAAACACGAAAACGTTTTCGTTTTAAAGAAAATGACTCATATCATTGTTAACTTAGTGTTAACATCTTAACTTCACAAAGTGAAATGTAATAAAATAGTACAAAATTTTTAAAAACTTAATTATTAATTAACTTAAAATAGATGAAAAATTTCAAACTTTTTCTATTAACAGTTATCGTATTTTTACCGCTAAGTTTGTTCGCGCAACAAACAATAACTGGTAAGGTAACTGAAAAAGCTACTGGTAGTGAATTACCAGGAGTTGGTATTATTATAAAAGGAACTACAACAGGTGCCGCAACTGATTTCGATGGGAATTATATCCTAGAAAACGTAAATCAAGGTGATGTATTAGTATTTTCCTATATTGGGTTTACTACCCTGGAAATAACTGTAGGTGCTAGTGCTACTATTAATGTAGCAATGGATCAAGATACAGAAACGTTAGATGAGATTGTACTAATTGGTTATGGTACAACTACAATTAAAGATGCTACAGGTGCTGTAGCTGCTATATCTGAAAAAGATTTTAATGAAGGAAACATTGTTTCTCCTGCCAACCTTATTCAAGGACGTGTTGCTGGTGTTTCAATTGTTTCTGATGGATCACCTGGTGGTGGATCTGCGATACGGATTCGTGGTGGATCTTCTTTAGGGGCATCTAATGATCCTTTAATAGTTATTGATGGAATGCCAATCTCAAACTCAAATGCTGGGGGTTCTAGAGGTATTTTAGCTTCAATCAACCCAAATGATATTGAGTCTTTTTCTATACTAAAAGACGCTTCTTCAACTGCAATTTATGGTTCTAGAGCCTCAAATGGTGTAATAATCATTTCAACTAAAAAAGGAAAAGCTACTTTTAGAGCTGAGTATAATGTAAAAGCGGGTCTTAGCACATTAGTAAACAAACTTGATGTTTTTACAGCCGATGAATACAGAGCATTAATTGCTGAACAAAGACCAGACGATGTATCATTGTTAGGAAATGCAACTACAGATTGGCAAGATGAAATTTACCAAGAAAAGGTAAGTATAGATCATTCATTATCATTAAGTGGACAACTTTTTAATAATATGCCTACTCGTTTATCTTTTGGTTATACTGATCAACCTGGTTTAAGAAAAACTTCTAGTTTTGAAAGAATTTCTTCAAAATTATCTTTAAGCCCTACATTTTTTGACGATCATTTAAAAGTGAATGTTAACGTAAGCTTAAATAATGAAGCCAACCGTTTTGCTGATGGAGTTGAAGGATCTGCTATATATATGGATCCAACACAACCTGTTTACGATGCAAATTCACCTTTTGGTGGTTTCTTTGAATACCATACTAATGGAGAACCTAATAATGCAAACAGAAATCCATTAGCTAGTTTACTACAAAGGCAAAATATTAGTAAAGCAAAACGTTTTTATGGAAATGTGAAGTTAGATTATAAACTACACTTTTTACCAGATTTACACGCCGTTTTAAATATTGGTTATGATAAAACAGTTGGTGAAGGATTTAATGAACTTTCAACTGAAAGTATCAACGGATTTAGACTTGCTGTTGGTGATCCTTTCTTAGGATCAAGATCAGAATACACAAGTAAAAGAACCAATTCATTATTAGATGGTTACTTTGTATATAATAAGGAATTGGAAAATGTAAATATTGAAGTTACTGCAGGTTATTCTTATCAAAAATTTGAAGGAGAAGATTTCAGTACTGGTAATTTAATGGATCCTGATAGAGAATCAGATGTTTACACACAACCTGATGTAGTATTAATAGGTTTCTTTGGAAGAACAAATCTTTCTTTTATGGATAAATACTTACTTACTTTATCATACAGAAGAGATGGAACTTCAAGATTTAGCAAAGACAACCGTTGGGGAAACTTCCCTGCTGCTGCTTTAGCTTGGAAAATTAGCGAAGAAGACTTCTTAAAAGATTCAAATGCTATTTCTAATCTTAAACTAAGGTTAGGTTGGGGTATTGCTGGTCAGCAAGATATTGATGCAGCTTATGCATTCCTTGGTAGAACAGTTTTAAGTTCTAATATATCTCAATATATCTTTGGGAATACACCAATTTTAACAGGAATTCCTCAAACAAGATTAGAAGATCTAAAATGGGAAGAAACAACTACTTATAATGTTGGTTTAGATTATGGTCTTTTCAATAATAAAATATCAGGTTCTGTAGAAGTTTATTTAAAAGAATCTAAAGACCTTTTAGCAAACGTTGCAATTTCAGATGGTTCTAACTTTAGTAATTCAGGTTTCCAAAATATTGGTGAGTTCACCTCTAAAGGTATTGAATTTTCTATTGGTACTGACATTGTTAATACTGATGACTTAACAATAGATGCAAATTTCAATATGTCATTTAACCAAACTGAAATTGATAAATTAGCTTTAGAGCAAGATATTAGAGTTGGTGGTATTGGTGGAGGAACAGGAGGAACTGTTCAATTGCACAGCCAAGGGTTTGCACCATTTTCCTATTATGTTTATAAGCAATTATATGATGTAAGCGGTGCACCAATTGAAGGTGCTTATGCAGATTTAAATCAAGATGGAATTATTAATGACACTGATCGTTATATTTATAAAAAACCTGACGCAGATATATTAATGGGATTCCAATCCAATATAAATTATAAAGCATTTGATTTATCTTTTAACTTAAGAGCTAGCATTGGAAATTATATGTATAACAACGTAAATTCTTCAAGAGCACAATATGATAACTTACAAGATGTAACCGCATTAGGAAATTTACCTATTTCTGTATTAGAAACCGGATTCAATTCTACACCTAATGTTATTATTTCTGATTATTATATTGAGAATGCCTCCTTCTTAAAAATGGACAATGTTACATTGGGGTACACTTTTAACGGTAATAACAATGAATCATCAAGCATTCGTTTGTGGACTGGTGTACAAAATGTATTTACTATAACAAATTATAGCGGCTTAGATCCTGAAGTTTTTGGAGGAATTGATAACACAATTTATCCAAGACCAAGAACTTTTTTATTAGGTGCTAATTTTAAATTTTAAACGAAACGAAAATGATAACAAAATATTTAAATAAAATTTATTTTCTATTAGGACTTATATTTTTCTTTGGTGCATGTACTGATGATTTAAATGTAATTCCTCAAGATGATGATGAATTCCTTTCTGAGGATTTCTACTCTAATGCAGGTGCTTACGAACAAGCATTAGCAGGTGTTTATGGAAACTTATCTTTAACAGGTAATGATCCTGGTTCTTCTAATATTTCAGGTATAGATGCAGGTACTAGTCAATACGGACGTGTACTTTGGTACTTACAAGATTTAGCAGCTGACGAAGCTATATGGTCTTATGAAAATGATCCTGGAACAAAAGAAATTCAACGTAATATTTGGACTCCTGCAAACCCTATTTTTAGAGGTATGTATGGTAGAGCAATGTTTTCTGTAGCTTTAGCTAATGATTTCTTAAGAGAATCTACAGATGTTAAATTAGCTGAAAGAGGACACACAAGTGCTGTAGGAAGTGAAATTGTAGCATATAGAGCAGAAGCTAGATTATTAAGAGCTTTATCTTACTACCACTTAATGGATTTATTTGGGAAAGCAGCTTTTGTAACAGAAGCTGACCCTGTAGGAACGTATCAAGCTCCTGAATACAATAGAGCTCAATTATTTGATTTTATTGAATCTGAATTGTTGGCAATTGAAGGTGATTTAAAACCTGCAAGAACGAATCAATACGGAAGAGCAGATCAAGGTGTTGCATGGATGATTTTAGCTAAAATATACTTAAATGCTGAAGTATATATAAACACAAACCGTTATGCGGATTGTTTAACATATACCAACAAAATTATTAATGGTGGTTATAGTTTAGCTTCAAATTATGCGTTGAATTTTATGGCAGATAACGATTTTAATGAAGCTGGTATGAATGAAATAATTTTCCCATTAGTTTCTGATGGTGTTGTTACTCAAAACTACGGTCCAACAACTGTTATAATTAATGGTGAAGTTGGAAGCATTGAAGCTAATGCTGAAGAATTAGGAGCCCAAGGTTGGGGTGGTGCATTAAGAGTACGTAAACAATTTGCTGAAAAATTTATTAATGGTGGTGCAGATGATAGAAACACCTTAATTACTGAAGGTAGAGATATTGAAATTGTTGATGTTGCTGATAGAGATTCAGGGTATATTATTACTAAATATAGCAATAGAACTTCTACAGGTGCTGCCGGATCTGACCCTACATTTGTAGATACAGATTTTCCACTATTTAGATTAGCAGATGTGTACTTAATGTATGCTGAAGCCTATTTAAGAGGTGGTGGTGGAAGCGAAAGTGAAGCTTTAGGTTATGTAAATGACTTAAGAATTAGAGCTCACGCTGACCAAATTTCTTCAAATGAATTAACCTTAGCATTTTTAATAGACGAACGTTCTAGAGAATTACATTGGGAAGCTCATAGAAGACAAGACTTAATACGTTTTGGATTATATACAGGTGGAAATTACAACTGGGCATTCAAAGGAAATGGAGCAAATGGTATAGCAATAGGTAACTATATGGCAGTGTATCCACTGCCTAGTGAAAGTATTGCTGCTAATCCTAATTTAACTCAAAATCCAGGATATTAATCAACTTTTAATTATATAAGATTATGAAAAATATATTTAAAGTACTGTTTCTGTCAATCATAATGGTTACTATAACCTCTTGTGACAACGAAGATTCGGTACAATTAACTTTAGCTCCAGAAGGAGGCGGAGTTATTACGGAACCTACTCAAGGTGCAACTATTGTTTTAAACCCTTCGGAAAGTCAAACAAACCCTGCACTAACTGTAAATTGGACAGCGGCAAATTATGGTACGCCTACAGAAATTACTTATGTTGTAGAGATTGCACTATCAGGAACTAATTTTGAAAACCCTTTCATAGCTGCTTCAACAACGAACAGATATGTAACTTGGAATGTTGGAGAACTAAATAACCTTGCAATAAGTGCTGGGTTAACTCCCTTTCTTGAAGGATCTTTAGATATTAGAATCACTTCAACAGTAGGGACTACTAATAGCTTCTTACAAACATCAGAACCTGTAGCAATTTTTGTAACTGGTTTTACTACAGATTTACCTAAAATTGCAGTACCTGGAAACCACCAAGGTTGGGATCCTGCTTCAGCACCTTTATTAGCCGCTTCTGGTTTTGGACAAACAGACTATGAAGGTTATGTATGGTTAGATGGTGAGTTCAAATTTTTAGCTCCAAATGAAACCGGAGGATTTTTCTGGGGTAATACAGATTGGGGAGATGATGGAACTTCATCAGGTATCCTTATTGATGAAGATGGCGAAGCAAATGCAAATGCAAGTACTACTGGATATTATTTTGTAAAAGCTGATACTGATGCTTTAACATATTCAATCTCAGCAGTAAATTGGGGAATAATTGGTGCAGCAACTCCTACAGGATGGGATAGCGATACTGATTTAGTATACGACGCTGCAACAAGAACCTTATCAGTTGATATTGATTTAGTACCTGGTGGGTGGAAGTTTAGAGGTAATAATGAATGGGCTGCTTTTGAATATGGTTCATTTGATGCCGATGGTTATTTAACACCTGGTGGAGATTATACTTTTGACGGACCTGCAGGAAATTATCATGTAGTACTAGACCTTAGCAATCCAAGAGAATATACTTTTACTTTAACTGCTAATTAAAAATATAAAATTTAATAATATGAAATATATATATAAAATAGTATTACTTTCATTTATCATCATAGGAATTACTTCCTGTGATGAAAATGAAAATTTTGAGATATTAGCTCCTCAAGGAGGTATTGCAATTAATAGCCCTATTGATGGCTCTTCAATTGCGCTCAATGATACAAATGATGGAAATACCGCTTTAACAGTAAGCTGGACAGCTGCTACAATTGAAGGAACTGGTGCAACATATATGGTAGAAGCTGCTCTTTTAGGAACAGATTTTGCCGCGCCTGCTGAAATAGGTACAACAGATGCAACTTCTATAAGTTTAACAGTAAAAGAATTAAACACTTTAGCTATTGATGTTTTAGGAATCGATGCTGAAACTGAAGCAGGTATAGAAATTAGAGTATCTTCAGGTGGTGAAGTATCTCAAACAATTGCGGTGTTATTAACACCATACAAAGTTGAATTTACAGAATTTTATTTAGTTGGTTCACTAACAGGCTGGGATCCTACAACTTCGTTACCAATGACTAAAACAGCTTTTAATGAGTTTGAAATAACAATTAACCTTGCTGATGGTGACGAATTTAAATTTTTACCAACAAATATAGATTGGACTGGTGATTTTGGAGAAGATCCAAATAATGCAGGAACTTTAATTGAAGATGGTGAACAAAACCTCGCCGGATATACAGCTGGTAAATATAAAGTAAAAGTAAATTTAAATACGTTTACTTATTCTGTAGAAGAAATCCTTTTCCCAACTTCATTATATTTAGTTGGATCTATAGTTGGTTGGGATAATACTGCAGCTTTAGAATTTAATAATACTGCCGAAAATGTATTTACACTTGTTGTTAATTTACCTGCTGGTGCTGAGTTTAAATTCTTACCTACACTTGGTAGTTGGGATGGTGACTGGGGTAATGATCCAAACAATTCGGGTTCACTTATACAAACTGATGAAAGTAATGTTTCAGGCTATGATGCTGGAGATTATTTAATAACTGTAGATTATAATACATTAACGTTTAATTTACAATCACTTGAAACATTAAATGTAGTTGGTTCTATTGTTGGATGGGATAATACTGCGGCAATTCCAATGTCTAAAGCTAGTTTAGGTATATTCTCTGTTGTTTTAGATTTACCTGATGGTGCAGAATTTAAATTCTTACCTACACTTGGTAGCTGGGATGGTGATTGGGGTGAAGATCCAAACAATGCTGGTTCAATTATACAAGATGGAGAGAATAACCTTTCAGGTTATAGCGCAGGACTTAAAGTAGTTGCAGTTAATTTCAACACAATGAGTTTTACTGTTTCTGATGTAAGTGAAGTTCCTTCATCTCTATATTTAGTTGGTTCATTTAGAGGATGGTCTAATGATGGTGATGACCCTCAATTCACAGAAATTTCTTCAGGAGTGTTTGAAATTTCGCAAACATTTAGTAGTGGAGACGAATTTAAATTTGTTCCTGTAGCAGGTGAATGGGGTAATGATTGGGGAGAAAGCCAAACTTCAAAAGGAGTTTTAGAGCAAAACTCTGAAAATAACTTATCAGTTTCTGAAGCTGGTAACTACACCGTTACAGTAAACTTTAACGATGGTACTGTAAAAGTTAATTAAAAATAAAAAGGCTGTTTATTCAAATAGTCTTTAAACACTTTAACTAAATGCTATGAACCGGTTTAATTAACAATTCCGGTTCATAGCATTTAGTTAATAATACAAAACAAATGAAAAAAATACTACTCATATTACTCTTTTTAATACCCATACTTACTTTTGCACAGGTAACTACTTCTCCAACTTTACCCACTGCTAATAATGAAATTACTGTAATATTTGACGCCACTGGTACACCTTTATTAGATTATACTGGTACTATATATGTTCATACAGGAGTTACCGTTGATGGCACTCAATGGCAAAATGTAATTGGCACTTGGGGTAATAATACTACACAACCACAACTAACAAGAGATGGAACGAACCCTAATTTATACTCTTTTATAATAACACCAAATGTTTTTACATTTTATGGAGTAGCAACTTCGGCTACAATTACTGAATTAAATTTAGTATTTAGAGCTTCCACAGGAGCTCCTCAATCAGCTGATATTTTTGTGCCAATATACGCTGCAGGTCTAAATGTTACATTTACAAATCCGGCAAATCAAAGCGCCTACAATTTAAATGACAATATTACTATTAGTGCAGAATCATCAATTACTGCCGATTTAGAACTTCAAGTAAATACCGTTTCTCAAAAAACTGTAACTAATACAACTACAATTTCTACATCTTATACCTTAACTTCAACAGGTACTCAAACTTTAAAAGCAATAGCTATTGCTGGTGGAGAAACAAAAGAAACAACTATTTCTGTTTATGTAAAAACAGCTACACAAACAGCTACACAACCTACAGGATTAAAATATGGTCTCAATAAAAATCCTGACAATTCAGTTACTTTTTTACTAAAAGCACCTTTTAAAACAGATGTTCTTCTTTTAGGAGATTTCAACAATTGGACCTTAAATTCAGCTTACCAACTTTTTAAAGATGGTGAAGATTTCTGGATTACTCTTTCCGGTTTAGATGTTGATACAGAATTCGCATACCAGTATTTAATTGATTACGATATTAAAGTTGCCGACCCTTATTCAGAAAAAATATTAGATCCTAATATGGATCAATACATAGACCCACTAACCTATCCAAATTTAAAACCGTATCCTACTGGTTTTACAACAGGTAACGTAACAGCATTTATAATTAATGAACCTTCATACAATTGGAATGTTACTAATTTTGTAAAGCCTGAACAAAACAATTTAATTATTTATGAACTCCATTTAAGAGATTTTACAGCTTCCGATTCATTTAATGAAGCCTTAACACACTTAGATTATTTAGTTTCATTAGGTATTAATGCTATTGAATTAATGCCAATTAGTGAATTTGAAGGCAATGATAGTTGGGGCTATAATCCATCATTTCATGGAGCTTTAGATAAAGCTTATGGAACAAAAAACGATTTTAAGAAGTTTGTTGATGCCTGCCATCAGAATGGAATTGCCATTATATTAGATGTCGTTTACAACCATGCATTTGGACAAAGTCCATTAGCTCAAATGTATTGGGATAATTTAAACAATAAACCAGCAGCTAACAATCCTTGGTTAAATACAGATGCCAAACATCCATTTAATGTTGGGTACGATTTTAATCATGAAAGTTTAAATACCAAAACCTACGTAAAACAAACCTTAGAACATTGGATTACAGAATTTAAAGTTGATGGTTTTAGATTTGATTTATCTAAAGGTTTTACACAAACAAATAACCCATCAAATGTGAGTGCTTGGGGAAATTACGATGCTTCTAGAATTGCTATCTTAAAAGATTATGCCAATTATATTTGGTCAAATACAGCTCCAGATGAATATTTAATTTTAGAACATTTTGCCGATAATTCAGAAGAAACAGAATTAGCTAATTTTGGTTTTATGCTATGGGGAAATCTAAATTATAATTACAATCAAAATACGATGGGTTTTGCTTCAGACACAAATATTGACTGGATTTCTTATCAAACAAGAGGTTGGAATAACCCACATGTGGTTGGCTACATGGAAAGCCATGATGAAGAACGTTTAATGTATAAAAACTTAACTTTCGGAAATAGTGCCAACCCAAGTCATGATGTTAAAAATTTAAATATAGCTTTGTCGAGACAAGAATTAGCTGGAGCATTTTTCTTTACAATTCCTGGGCCAAAAATGATTTGGCAATTTGGAGAACTTGGGTATGATGTTAGTATAAATGAACCTGGACGAGTTGATCGAAAACCGATTCATTGGGAGTATTTTGATGATGTTAATAGAAAAAAAATATATGATATTTGGTCTAAATTAATTAAATTAAAAAAAAAACAACCTGTATTTAATACTACTGATTTCACCCTAAATGTAGGAGGATTAACAAAATCAATTGTATTAAGACATGCATCTATGGATGTTGTTATAATTGGGAATTTTGATGTAACAAGTAAGTCCATAACTCCACAATTTACGCAAACTGGTACATGGTACGAATATTTTACAGATACTGAGAAAAATGTGACCAATACTTCAGAATCAATTAGTTTAAATCCTGGTGAATATAGATTATATTCAACTATGAACTTATCAACTATTGATAGTGATGGTGATGGTATTTTAGATAGTGTAGATAATTGTCCAGATACTGCAAATACAGATCAAGCAGATACAGATGGTGATGGCGTTGGTGATGTATGTGATCTAACACCAACAGGAGATGATGATAATGATGGTGTTGATAACTCAATAGACCAATGTGAAAATACCACAGCGGGAGCTATGGTTGATGCAGCCGGATGTTATATGTTATCCTCCAACAATTTCAGTATAGAGGTTGTAAGTGAAACGTGTCCTGATAAGGATAATGGACAACTA
>NZ_JASFZF010000107.1:0-12719 GCF_046055765.1 Lutibacter sp.
GCTTTGTAACAAATGTTATTATTAGTGTTAATTTGTAATAATTGTTACATAACTAAAGAACATTAAATTTAATTTGAAATTATGAAAAATTTATTAAAACTAGCAGTTGTACTTTTTACATCAGCAACATTTGCCCAAACAGGGCACATTATGCAAGGAGTTGGTGCATTTAATATGTCTATGGGTGGAGCTGCAACTGCACAACCTTTAGATATTAGTGGGGCTTTACAATGGAATCCTGCAGCGATATCTGTATTTGATGGAAAAATATTAAAATTTGACATTGGAGCTTTTTCAGGTTCTCCAAAATTATACTCTACAGTAACAGATCCGGGAAGTGGTTTTACTTTTAGTGGTTCTACTGAAGATGATAAAGGACTTTCTCCTATGCCTGCAATAGCTTATGTTTGGGGTAAAGAAGGTAGTAAACATACGTTTGGTGTTTCTGCATTTGGTATTAGTGGTTTTGGTGTTGATTTTCCTACTGAAAGCAATAATCCAGGTAGCCCAAATTTTAACCCAATGGAGCCAGCAAACCCAATTAACTTTCCACAAGAATTTAATGGTTTTGGTAATTTAGCTTCAGATTATATGTTGTTACAAATTGGATTTACTTGGGCATATCAAGTTTCAGAAAAGTTTTCAATAGGTATAGAGCCAACTATAAATTATGGAGCTTTAGAAATAGGCCCTAATCCTTTAGTAAGACCAGATTTTCCTGTTGCAATGGGTGGAACAGGTAAAGGATACCCATTAAGTGATAAAGCTTCGTCACTTGGTTTTGGTGCACAAATAGGGATGTTTTATGATACGCAAAGTGGATTTAAAATAGGAGCAGCTTATAAAACACAACAATATTTTGGAGCAATGAAATTTGATAGTAAATATTTAGATGGTACTGTAGCAAATGATGCTGAGTTTACAATGAACTATCCTGCTGTTTACTCTATTGGTTTGGGTTATTCAAAATCAAAATTTGATTTAGCTTTAGATTACCGTTATATAGATTATGAAAATGCAGATGGATTTGAAAAATCAGGATGGGAAATTGCAACTTCTGGTCCTGGAGCTGGTATGCCTACTGGTGCTGTTAATGGTTTTGGTTGGAATAGTATAAATGTTATATCAGCAGGAATACAATATAAAGGAATTGAAAAATTACCTTTACGCTTTGGATATACTTATAGTAGCAATCCAATTAAAGATGAATTGGCATTTTTCTCAATGCCTGCTAGTGCAATTATTAAACATGCATTTCAATTTGGATTTAGCTACCCTATTAATGATAACTTTATGTTAGATGCTTTATACCATCATGGAACTAGTGATGGGAAAACAGAAGGAACAATGCTGGATCCAACACCAGATGTTATGGGTGGTCCTTGGAATGCAGATACAAACCCATTAGGTGCTTTTCCAAGTTCAGTTGGATATGATATGACTACTGATCTTGTTATGATAGGTATCACCTATACATTTGATAAAAAATAAGTTCATTAAAGAATAATCAACCTACAAAGTTTATAAATTAAAAGTGGCTTCGAATTGAAGCCATTTTTTTTATGCAAAATTTAAAGAATTTAATTTAATTCATGTTTATTTGCATACTATAAAACTAAAATTTGATGTCCATAATTAATCATAAAATGCTCGTCACCCTAAACTTGTTTCAGGGTTTCATTAATATAAATTAGTTTGTTATAGAAATAAGCATGACGCGTAAATAAGAATGTAATCCAAAACTAAAAAAATGGTTTTTATAAAAAATAGTAAATTTCTTTATCTTTATGCACTCTTATTATTTGTTTTATCAGCAATTTATGGGGTGTTAATGAGATGGAATTTTACGTTTCCTTTGCAATTTGTAAATTATAAACACTTATTGCAAAGTCATTCTCATGTAGCATTTTTAGGATGGGGTTATATTACAACTATTGCAGCCATTCTTACAAATTTTGTTCAAATTCAAAATAAATATAAAAAAATTTATTCTATAACACTTATAACTATATTAGTTACCATTACTTTAATGTTAATTAGTTTTCCTTTAGGTGGTTATAAGACGTTTTCTATTGTGTTACTTTCAGTTTTTGGCATAACAAGTTATGTGCTGTCTTATAGAATTTTAAAGGATTTAAATGGAAATAGTATTGCTGTAAAGTTAATTAAATATGGTATTTATTATTATCTACTATCAAGCTTAGCAACCTGGTTTTTGGCTGGAGTTATTGTTACTCAGGGTAAAACAGATTTATACCATAACACAATTTATTTTTATTTACACTTTTTGTATAATGGGTACTTTGCTTTTGTGATATTTGGATTGTTATTTAAAATTTTCGAGAATCAAAATATCATATTCTCTAACAAAAATGCAGTAAATTTCTTTATCTATTTAAACATTGCTTGTTTACCAGCGTATGCATTATCTATTTTATGGAGTCATGTATCTTCAGTATTTTACGTGGTTGGTTTTGCTGCTTCAATATTACAGTTCATTTCACTAGTTTTTTTATTAAAAATACTGCGTCAAGCTTTAAAACAATTAAAATGGAATTCAATTTCTAAATTTTTATTAAAATTTGCAATGTTTGCCTATAGCTTAAAAATAATAATTCAAATTACTTCAGCATTTCCTTTTATTGTTGAAAAGTCATTAGCTTTAAAACCATTTTTTATTATTGGCTATTTACATTTATTTACATTAGCTTTTATGAGTGTTTTATTGCTTTTAATCTTAAATAAATTTCAAATAATATCGTTTAAAACGAAAGTTTCAAAATTGGGGATAATTACTTTTTTAGTTGGAGTTTTTGCAACTGAAACACTATTATTTTTACAAGGATTTTTATTTTTGAATAGACTCACTCCAATTAATAATTATAATTTATTACTATTAATTTTTAGTATATGCATGGTAGTTGGTTTATTACTATTGTTTGTAAACCAGTTTAAAAAGCTATCAGTTTAATATAAGTAACTTTGTCAATAACTTTTATTGCCCAATTAATTTTGGAATAGTACTTTTGGTTTTTAAAGAATTCCTGTGAATAATTACTTACAAAATCTTAACGAATCGCAACGAGAAGCTGTTTTACATAAAGAAGGCCCCATGATTATTATTGCTGGTGCAGGTTCCGGTAAAACACGTGTTTTAACGTACAGAATTGCTAATTTAATGCACAATAATGTTGATGCGTTTCATATCTTAGCTTTAACTTTTACCAATAAAGCAGCACGAGAAATGAAAAGCCGTATTGCAACTGTTGTTGGAGATTCTGAAGCTAAGAATTTGTGGATGGGTACTTTTCACTCGGTTTTTGCACGTATTTTACGTTCTGAAGGGCATCATTTAGGTTTTCCTTCTAATTTTACAATTTACGATACGCAAGATGCAGTCCGTTTGATTTCTTCCATTATTAAAGAAATGCAATTAGATAAAGATAGATATAAGGCAAAACAAGTTTTAAATCGGATTTCTTCTTTTAAAAATAGCTTAATTACAGTAAAAGCATATTATAACAATCCTGAATTAATGGAAGCCGATAAAATGGTAAGCCGTCCAAAAATTGGAGAAATTTATAACCAATACGTAGAGCGTTGTTTTAAAGCCGGTGCAATGGATTTTGACGATTTATTGTTAAGAACAAATGAATTATTAACACGTTTTCCTGAGGTTTTAGCAAAATATCAACACCGTTTTAAATATATTTTGGTGGATGAGTATCAAGATACAAATCATTCCCAATATTTAATAGTGAGGGCTTTGGCTGATCGTTTTCAAAATATTTGTGTAGTAGGTGACGATTCTCAAAGTATTTACTCATTTCGAGGTGCAAATATTCAAAATATTTTAAATTTTCAGCGAGATTATGATAAGGTCAGTATTTTTAAATTAGAGCAAAATTATCGATCTTCAAAAAATATTGTAGATGCTTCTAACAGTATAATTCAAAAAAATAAGACAAAATTAGACAAGCAAATTTGGACAGCTAATGATGCAGGTTCAAAAATAAAAGTAATGCGAACTTTTACAGAAGCTGAAGAAGGTAGGTTTATTGCAAATTCAATTTTTGATAATAAAATGAATTTGCAACTTAAAAATTCTGAGTTTGCAATTTTATATCGTACCAATGCACAATCTAGAGCCATTGAAGATGCACTTCGGAAAAAAGATATAAAATATAAAATTTATGGAGGGTTGTCTTTTTACCAACGTAAAGAAATTAAAGACACACTAGCTTATTTACGCTTATTGATAAATCATAACGATGAAGAAGCTTTGAAAAGGATTATAAATTATCCTGCACGTGGTATTGGTGCAACAACTATAGATAAATTATCGGTTGCAGCAAACCATTATAAAAAGTCGATTTTTGAGTTATTGTTAACGTTAAATCAGCTCGATATAAATATAAATGCAGGCACAAAAACAAAACTGTTGAATTTTGTTACAATGATGCAACATTTTCAAATTGAAGCACAAACAAAAAATGCTTTTGAAGTAGCCGAATTTGTAATTAAGCAAACTCGATTGGTTAAAGATTTAGAAAGTGATGGCACACCAGAAGGTGTTAGTAAAGTTGAAAATATTCAAGAATTATTAAATGGGTTAAAAGATTTTGTGGATGTTCAAAAAGAAAAAGAAGAAGAAGATTCTTTAGCTTTTTTTCTTGAAGATGTCGCCCTTGCTACCGATTTTGACAGTGAAAAGAAAGATGACACTCCAAGAGTTTCATTAATGACGATTCATTTGGCAAAAGGCCTAGAATATCCGTATGTGTACATTGTTGGTTTAGAAGAAAATTTATTTCCTTCAGCCATGAGTATGAATACAAGAAGTGAATTAGAGGAAGAACGAAGATTATTTTATGTAGCATTAACCAGAGCTGAAAAACAGGCATATTTAACGTATGCACAAACACGGTATCGTTGGGGAAAATTAATAGATTGTGAGCCAAGTAGGTTTTTAGAAGAAATTGATGAACAATACCTAGAGTTTTTAACGATTAAAGCACCTATTCCAAAACAACATAAATTTTTAGATGAAGATATTTTTGGAAGTGTACCTCAAAATAAAATTAGATTTAAAAAACCTGTTCAGCGTACACCAATAAAAAAGACAGTAGTACAAAAGCTACAATTTTCACCACCAAAAAATCTAAAAAAAGTTACAAAAGCGAACCTTTCACCTTCAAATTTATTCAATAGTTCTATCAGTATAGGCAATATTGTAACACATACAAAGTTTGGTAAAGGAGAAGTTATTAGTTTAGAAGGCTCAGGAGCAAATCAAAAAGCTGAAATAAGATTTGCTTCCGTAGGTGTTAAAAAATTATTACTACAATTCGCAAAGCTCACAATTATAAGCTAAAATATCATTGTGAAACCAATATTTATATTGTAATTTGCATCTTATAAAATAGAAGAAATAGATACATGGAATTTGATTTAGAATACAATGCGGACAGACCACATTTAATTATCCCAGAATATGGTCGTCATATTCAAAAATTAGTTGACTATTGCATTGCTTTGGATGATATAGCAGAACGAAATAAAATGGCAAAAGCTATTGTTGATGTTATGGGAAATTTACAACCTCATTTAAGAGATGTTCCAGATTTTAAGCATAAATTATGGGATCAGCTATTTATTATGGCCAATTTTAAATTAGATGTTGATTCTCCTTATGAAAAATTAAAAAAAGAAGCACTTTTAGAGAAACCAGAAAAATTAGAATATCCAAAATCAGCATCAAAATATAGATATTATGGGAATAATATACAAACTATGATTGATATGGCTTTAACTTGGAAAGAAGGTGAAGAACGTGAGGCATTATATTTTACAATTGCCAATCACATGAAAAAATGTTATTTAAATTGGAATAAAGATACAGTTGATGATGTTATTATATTTAAACACTTATTAGAACTATCGCATGGAAAAATAGATTTAAGTGATAAAAATGAAATATTATCAGAAGTAAAAGATTTATTAAGAAAAAGAAAGACAACTCATAAAAGTAACCACAAACAAAACTATAAACAAAATCATACAAATAGGCAAAGACCAAAGAAAAAACAATAAAATTAATGCAAATAAAAAATGGCTACATTTAAAATTGAAGGAGGTCATAAATTAAGTGGTAATATAACTCCTCAAGGTGCTAAAAACGAAGCTTTACAAGTTATTTGTGCAGTTTTATTAACAGCTGAAAAAGTTACAATTAGCAATATTCCAAACATTAGAGATGTCAATAAATTAATTTTTATTTTAGGGGAATTAGGAGTGAAAGTAAATAAAGTAGATACGAATACTTATACCTTTCAGGCTGACGAACTTGATTTAGATTATTTGGAATCAGATAAGTTTAAAAAAGATGGAAGTTCTTTAAGAGGTTCTATAATGATTGTTGGTCCATTATTAGCACGTTTTGGCAAAGGCTATATTCCACAACCAGGAGGTGATAAAATAGGTAGACGTAGATTAGATACTCATTTTGAAGGATTTATAAAATTAGGAGCTACTTTTAGATATAACCAAAACGAAATGTTTTATGGTGTTGAAGCCAATGAATTAATAGGAGCAAATATGCTATTGGATGAAGCTTCAGTAACTGGTACCGCAAATATTGTAATGGCAGCTGTTAAAGCAAAAGGTTTAACAACAATTTATAATGCTGCATGTGAACCATACTTACAACAATTGTGTAAAATGTTGAACAGCATGGGCGCTAAAATTAGAGGAGTTGGATCTAATTTATTAATAATTGATGGTGTTGATGAGTTGAAAGGTTGTTCCCATAGAATATTACCAGATATGATTGAAATTGGAAGTTGGATTGGTATGGCAGCTATGACAAAATCTTCAATTACTATTAAAGATGTTAGTTGGGATAATTTAGGCTTAATACCTCGAATTTTTAGAAAAATTGGAATTAATTTAGAGCGTAGAGGCGATGATATTTTTATTCCAGAACAAGATAGTTACGAAATTCAAAATTACATAGATGGTTCAATTTTAACAGTATCAGACGCTCCTTGGCCCGGTTTTACGCCAGATTTATTAAGTATTATTTTGGTGGTTGCAACGCAAGCAAAAGGAAGTGTTCTTATACATCAAAAAATGTTTGAAAGTCGTTTGTTTTTTGTTGATAAACTAATTGATATGGGAGCAAAAGTAATTCTTTGTGACCCGCACAGAGCAACAGTTATAGGTATGAATCATGAATTTTGTTTGAAAGCAACAACAATGACTTCACCTGACATTAGAGCAGGTATTTCTTTACTAATTGCAGCACTATCAGCAGAAGGTACAAGTACAATTCAAAATATAGAACAAATAGATAGAGGTTATCAAAATATAGATGAACGTTTAAGAGCTATTGGAGCCAAAATTACAAGAATCGATTAAGATTAGTTTTAACTCCAAAAAATAACTATTGAAATTCCTATGAAAATAGGAATTTCTTGCATTTTATAGAGGTATAATTTAATAAATAAATATAAGTGTCATATTGGCATATTAAAAAAAATGGCAATACTTTTGCAGACATTAAAATATTAAATTTTTGAAGTAAAAAGCATGAGCAAAAAAAAGGTAAATAAAGAAGATAAAAATTTGGAAGAAAAAGAAGTTCAGCAAGAAGAAACTATAGAAATTAGTATTGAAGAGCAATTACAAAAGGATGTTATTCAAGAAAAAGATAAATTTTTACGTTTATTTGCTGAATTTGAAAATTATAAAAAGCGCACATCAAGAGAACGAATAGAACTATTTAAAACTGCCAATGAAGATTTAATGACAGTTTTATTGCCAATATTAGATGATTTTGACAGAGGTTTAGCAGAAATTAAAAAGGTAAAAGATAAAGAATTGCTAAAAGGTATGGAGTTAATTAAAAATAAACTTCAAAATTCCTTAGCTCAAAAAGGATTAAGCCATATAAAAGTAAAAAAAGGTGATACTTTTGACGTAGAATTGCATGAAGCCATCACTCAAATTCCTTCACCATCAGATGATTTAAAAGGAAAAGTTATTGATGTAGTTGAACAAGGTTATAAATTGGGAGATAAAGTAATAAGATATCCTAAAGTTGTTATAGGACAATAATTCGAAAAAAATGAAGCAAGATTACTACGAAATATTAAGCATTTCAAAAAATGCTACACCCGCAGAAATTAAAAAAGCGTATAGAAAAAAAGCAATAAAATTTCATCCAGATAAAAACCCTGGAGATAAAGTAGCTGAAGAAAATTTTAAAAAAGCAGCTGAAGCTTATGAAATTTTAAGTGACGACAATAAAAAAGCTCGCTATGATCAATATGGTCATGCAGCATTTGAAAATGGAGGTGCTGGAGCTGGTGGTTTTGGTGGCGGAGGAATGAATATGGAAGACATCTTCAGTCAATTTGGTGATATTTTCGGTGGTGGATTTGGTGGGAGTTTTGGAGGTGGAGGCTCTCGAGGAAGAGCTCGTGTTAAAGGTAGCAACTTACGTATTAGAGTGAAGTTAACACTTGAAGAAATTGCAAACGGTGTAGAAAAGAAGGTTAAAGTTCGTAGAAAAATTCAAGCTGATGGTGTTACATTTAAAACGTGTACTACCTGTAATGGTCAAGGACAGGTGATGCGTGTAACAAACACTATTTTAGGCCGTATGCAAACGGCTTCTACATGTCCTTCATGTCAAGGAGCAGGTGAAATTCTAGATAAACGTCCTAAGGGAGCTGATAGTAGTGGGCTTGAAGTAAAGGAAGAAATAGTTTCAATAAAAATACCAGCAGGAGTTACAGAAGGTGTTCAATTAAAAGTAAATGGAAAAGGAAATGCAGCTCCTGGTAAAAATTCAATAGATGGTGATTTAATTGTTGTTATTGAAGAAATTAAACACGATACGTTAAAAAGAGAAGGCACAAATTTACATTTTGATTTATATATTAATTTATCAGAAGCAATTTTGGGTGCAAGTAAAAATATTGATACTGTTTCGGGAAAAGTTAAAATTAAAATTGAACCAGGAACACAATCAGGTAAAATATTACGATTAAGAGGTAAAGGTTTACCAAGTATAGATCATTATGGAAATGGTGATTTGTTAGTTCATGTGAATGTTTGGACACCTCAAAATCTTTCGAAAGAACAAAAAGAATTCTTCGAGAAAATGAAGAATGATGAAAATTTCGAACCAAATCCTTCAAAATTTGATAAATCTTTTTTTGAAAAAGTTAAAGACATGTTTTCTTAAAATAAAGAAATTATTTTTTTTTAAAAGAAAAAAAAGTATATTTGATAAAGGTTATTAGTGAAATATCTAATAATACTTTTTCTTTTTCATAGCAATTTTCCCACTCACACTGTGAGTGGGTTTTTTTTTGAATAATTATTAACCTATTTTTGCAGTATTAAGTAGGTCGTCTTATCGTTCCGTTTTTACGGAGAGGAAAGTCCGGACACCAAAGAGTAAGCATAGCGGGTAACACCCGTCCAGCGCAAGTTGAGGACAAGTGCAACAGAAAGCAAGTACAGTTCGGCTGTAGTGAAACCAGGTAAACTCTATGCGGTGAAATGTCACGTATATTGAAATTTTAGAGTTACTCGCTCTATTTCAAGGGGTGGGCAGCTTGAGTTATAGAGTAATTTATAGCCTAGATAAATGATAAGAACTTTTAAGTACAAAATCCGGCTTATAGACCTACTTAATTTTATCATATTCTTAATATTTGTAATGTTTTAGCTAGTGTTTTTTATGTATTTAGAAAAAAACATGGTTTTTAATATTTATATATTTAAAAATGCACTTGATATTGTGAAATATTTAATTCAGAACATCATTTTTTGTAACTTCGCATAGATAAAATAATTAAATAAAAATATATAAAATATGGCTTTTGATATTAAAATGATTAAAGGTGTTTATAACCGAATGACTGAAAGAGTTGATACAGCTAAAACAGTTGTAGGTAAACCTTTAACTTTAGCTGAGAAAATATTATACAATCACTTGTGGGATGGAAATGCTGAAACTGCATTTACTAGAGGAAAAGATTATGTGGATTTTACTCCAGATAGAATTGCTTGTCAAGATGCAACTGCTCAAATGGCTTTATTGCAGTTTATGCAAGCAGGTAAAAGTAAAGTTGCAGTACCAACAACTGTACATTGTGACCATTTAATTCAAGCAAAAATTGGTGCCGATAAAGATTTGCAAAACGCACTAAATACAAGTAGTGAAGTATTTAACTTTTTAGCTTCTGTTTCTAATAAATATGGAATCGGGTTTTGGAAACCAGGAGCAGGAATTATTCATCAAGTAGTCTTAGAAAACTATGCATTCCCAGGAGGAATGATGATTGGAACTGATTCTCATACTGTAAATGCAGGTGGTTTAGGAATGATTGCTATCGGTGTTGGTGGTGCTGATGCCGTAGATGTAATGGCAGGAATGCCTTGGGAATTGAAATTTCCGAAGTTAATAGGAATCAAATTAACAGGAAAATTATCTGGATGGGCTGCACCTAAAGATGTTATTTTAAAAGTTGCAGGCATATTAACTGTAAAAGGTGGTACGGGTTGTATTGTTGAATATTTTGGGGAAGGAGCAAAATCTTTATCTGCAACTGGAAAAGGAACTATTTGTAATATGGGTGCTGAAATTGGAGCAACTACATCTACTTTTGGTTACGACGCATCTATAGAACGTTATTTAAGAGCTACAAATCGTAATGAGGTTGCTGATGAAGCAAATAAAATAGCTTCTTATTTAACAGGTGATGATGAAGTATATGCAAATCCTGAAAATTATTTTGATCAGGTAATTGAAATAAATTTAGATGAATTAAAACCAATATTAAATGGACCATTCTCTCCAGATCTAGCAACTCCTGTTGGTGAAATGACTGAAAAAGCTACTAAAAATGGTTGGCCTTTAAAAGTTGATTGGGGATTGATAGGTTCTTGTACAAATTCTTCTTACGAAGATTTATCAAGAGCTGCTTCTGTTGCAAAACAAGCAGTTGATAATCATATTGTTGCAAAAGCTAAATTTGGGATCAATCCAGGTTCTGAGCAAGTGAGATACACCGCTGATAGAGATGGATTGTTAGATATTTTTAAAGATTTAAATGCTAAAATATTTACAAATGCTTGTGGACCTTGTATTGGACAATGGGATAGAGAAGGAGCAGATAAAGAAGAAAAAAATTCTATAATTCACTCTTTTAACCGTAATTTTTCAAAAAGAGCTGATGGAAATCCTAATACGCATGCTTTTGTAGCTTCACCTTCTATGGTTGCAGCAGTAGCAATTGCAGGTAGATTAGATTTTAATCCAATGACTGATAAATTAATAAATCAAAATGGAGAAGAGGTTATGTTAAAAGAACCTGTTGGTTTTGAATTACCTCCAAAAGGTTTTGATGTTAAAGATCCAGGTTATGTAGCACCAATAAAAGATGGTTCTAATATTAACATTATTGTTAATGATGATTCTAAAAGGTTACAATTATTAACGCCTTTCATTCCGTTAGGTAGTGAAATTAAAGGAGCTAAATTATTGATTAAAGCCCTTGGAAAATGTACAACAGACCATATTTCAATGGCAGGACCTTGGTTACGTTTTAGAGGTCATTTAGATAATATTTCAAATAATTGTTTGATTGGTGCTGTAAATGCTTTTGGTGAAGCAACAAATAAAATTAAAAATCAATTAACAGGTGAAGTAGGTGCTGTGCCAGATGTTGCAAGAGCGTATAAAGCTGCAGGTGTGCCAAGTATTGTAATTGGTGATCAAAATTACGGTGAAGGTTCTTCTAGAGAACATGCTGCTATGGAACCTCGTCATTTAGGTGTGGTTGCTGTTATTGTAAAATCATTTGCACGTATTCACGAAACAAATTTAAAAAAACAAGGAATGTTAGGGTTAACTTTTGCTAATGAAGCAGATTATGACTTAATTTTGGAAGATGATACATTTAATTTCTTAGATTTAAATGAATTTGCACCAGAAAAACAATTAACATTAGAAATTGTACATGCTAACGGTAATTTAGATACTATTAAATTAAACCATACTTATAATGCAGGTCAAATAGAATGGTATAAAGAAGGCTCTGCATTAAATTTAATTAAAAAGGGAAATGCATAGTTAGTTTTAACTTTAATTTTTTAAAAGGGAAACTTTAAAGTTTCCCTTTTTTTATTCAAATAAAAACCTAAACTATTATTTTTTTAGAGAATTAGTATTAGAATTTTTTGTAACTTTTTCCATTAAAATAGTTTTTATGAAAATTCTCCATATCAGTGCTGAATGTTATCCAATAGCAAAACGAGGAATCACTTAAGTAAATTATGGTATGGGTATAAAATTATTAGTTTGACATTAGAGCCTCCGTTAGGTGGTATATTACAGTTGTATGTCATGCTAAAACCCACTCATAAATAGAATATTTGAAATTTGCACATGCCAATATTAAACCTAAAACTACAAAAGAACTATTTTTAAATCATCACTCTTATTGAAATTATAATTTTAGTATATGACAAAAAAAGAAGACTACAATTAGCTTTGCAAATATAATATTTTCTAGATATTATCCGCAATATTACCTAAAATATTTTATCTTTGTATTATGAAATTATCAGAATTCTATAAATATTTTCCTGATGAATCGGCTTGCTGTCAAATATTGAGATGTATTAGAGAGCAAGAAGGT
>NZ_JASFZF010000108.1:0-16340 GCF_046055765.1 Lutibacter sp.
ATTTTTAATTAATATTTCAATTATAAGATTATAATTTTAATAAAAGCACTTTTTAATTTACCTCCTCCTATTATCCAATAAAGGTAGAAGTTCTAAAAATGGACTTGCAATATTTTGTCGATGGAAATAAAAACTTATATTTTTTTATTTTAAGATTTATTTAGCATCTTATTAGGGTTTAGGTATTTATTTTTTGTAAATTTGCAGTCTATAAAATCACGAGGAAGGATTTGAACTGATTGCAACCTCATTAAAAAATGCTAAAGCAGTAATTATTTACTTCTTTTAGCGACCAAAGCAATCTCTACATTTTCTTCAATTTAATAAAATATAATATAAAAAATATGTCATATTTATTTACATCAGAATCTGTTTCAGAAGGGCATCCAGATAAAGTTTCCGATCAAATTTCAGATGCATTAGTAGATAATTTTTTAGCATTTGATAAAGATTCTAAGGTTGCATGTGAAACATTAGTAACTACTGGGCAAGTTGTATTGGCTGGTGAAGTAAAATCTAAAACATATTTAGATGTTCAAAAAATAGCTAGAGACGTTATTAATAAAATTGGATACACCAAAAGTGAATATATGTTTGATGGAAATTCTTGCGGTGTTTTTTCCGCAATTCACGAACAATCACAAGATATAAATCAAGGAGTAGATAGAGATTCTAAAGAGCAACAAGGTGCTGGTGACCAAGGAATGATGTTTGGTTATGCTACTAAAGAAACTGAGAACTTTATGCCGTTGGCGTTAGATTTAAGCCATAAAATATTAGTTGAATTGGCTGAATTACGTAGAGAAAACAAGGATATTACGTATTTACGCCCAGATTCTAAAAGCCAGGTTACTATTGAATATACTGATGATAATGTTCCTTTTAGAATTAAAGATATTGTAGTTTCAACACAACACGATGATTTTGGGCCTAATGATGAAATAATGTTAGCAAAAATTAAAAATGATGTAATTACTATTTTAATTCCACGAGTAATTGAAAAATTGCCAGTCTCAATTAAAGCATTGTTTAATGAAAATATTATGTATCACGTAAATCCAACTGGAAAATTTGTAATTGGTGGACCACACGGAGATACTGGTTTAACTGGAAGAAAAATTATTGTGGATACTTACGGAGGAAAAGGTGCTCATGGTGGTGGTGCATTTTCTGGAAAAGACCCAAGTAAAGTTGATAGAAGTGCTGCGTATGCTACACGACATATTGCAAAAAATTTAGTTGCGGCTGGAGTTGCTGATGAAATTTTAATTCAAGTTTCTTATGCTATTGGAGTTGTTGAACCGATGGGTATTTACGTAAATACCTACGGAACAGCCAATGTTGAAAAATCGGATGGAGAGATTGCTGAACTTGTTGATCAACTATTTGATATGCGTCCTGCTTCAATTGAAGAACGATTAAAACTTAGACAACCAATGTATTTAGAAACAGCAGCTTACGGACATATGGGGCGTATTAATGAAACTGTTACTAAAACTTTTAAAAATGTTGATGGTACTGAAAAAACCATTGATGTAGAGTTATTTACTTGGGAAAAATTAGAGTATGTTACTAAAGTAAAAAAAGTTTTTAACTTGTAAAAGTTAAGATTAAATATTATTAACTTTAAAAAATTAATAATATTTATACAATAGTTCACCAATATAAATCACTCATGGATGATAAAATATGGTATTTAGAAGAGGTTAATTTATTTAAAATTATATGCCCACACTATTATGCTGATTATAAAGAATCTCATGAATTTGACTCTTACTCTAAAAAAGAATTTATTTATTTTACAGATGAGCCATCCACCAAGGTTTACTTAATAGATAAAGGAAGAGTTAAAATTGCATATTATACAGAAGAAGGGGAAGAGGTAGTAAAAGCAATACTTTCAAAGGGAGAAATTTTTGGTGAAAAAACAATTTTAGGAGAAACAAAACATAATGAATTTGCTCAATCTTTAGATAAAGAAACCTCTATTTGTTCAATATCTACAAATGAACTCGAAGGTTTAATGTTAGAAAACAGAAATCTAAGCCTTAAATTATACAAATTTATAGGTTTAAGGTTGAAGCGTTTAGAAAGACGATTAGAAATAATTTTATTTAAAGATGTAAGACAAAGAACTATAGAATTTATTCAAGAACTAAACGAAGACTATGGTAAACGGCTGTTAAATGAGGAAATTTTAATTAAACACCCTTACTCACAAAAAGATATTGCTTCTCTTATTGGAACTTCAAGACCTTCATTAAATATTGTTTTAAATAACTTAAAAGAAGAAGGCATTTTATCATTTAGTGGAAAAGAAATAATTTTAAAAAATTCAAAAGTGTTAGATAGCTAACAGTTTATTTTTAGAGTTCAACATAATTTTGCTGTATTATTAATTTAAAACAACGCAATTATGAAAAGTATTTTTAAACTCACTACTATCACTTTTATTTTAATCTTTTTTTCATCGTGTACAGATGATGACAACGCTATTAATTTAATTTCAAAAAATTTTACAGTTACCATAGAAAATGTATTTGAAGCGAAAGACTATTTTGACTCTGGTACAATTTCTGAAGCTGGAATTGCTCCAGGAACGAGCACTTCTTTTTCTTTTAATGCAGGAAAAGGTCATTATTTACAATTTGGAATTATGTTTGTAAAATCAAACGATTTATTTTATGCTCCAAACGATGGCGGAATTGCTTTATATGATACAAATGGCAATGCTACAACAGGAAACATTACATCACAAATTAAACTTTGGGATGCAGGAACGGAAGTAAACGAAGCTCCAGGAATGGGTAGCAATCAACCAATGAACCAAAGCGGACCAAATACTGGGGTTGCCGAAAATGGAAATGTACATATGGTAAATGATGGCTTTTCATATCCAACTACTGAAAATGTAATTTCTGTTATGATTGCTCATAATGGAGGAACACTATTTACCGTAACAATCAATAATATTTCTGACGCGTCTTCCTTAGCAACGCCTCTTGCCCCTGGAACTTGGGTAATACATTCTGAAAACCAAAAACCAATGTTTACTAATGGGAATACCGCTTCTTTAGGTTTAGAAAAATTGGCAGAAGATGGCGATAATTCAGCAATGGATACAAATTTAAGTTCTAAAAGTGGTTTCTTTTCTCCTTTTGCTCCTGGAGCCTATTCAATTGGGACTTTAAATGAAATTTTTTCTATAGGAAACACAGCAAATGCAGCATTAGAAAGTTTAGCTGAAGATGGCGATCCTTCAGGGTTTACATCTGTTTTTAATACTCCTAATGGTAGTAATTCTCCCGGACCATTATTACCAAATAATACCTATTCATTTACTTTTACGGCAAATGAATCTGATAATCTTTCTTTTGCACTTATGTTAGTTCATTCAAATGATTGGTTTTTTAGTGCTGATACTATTGAATTATTTCCTAATGGAACTGCACTATCAGGTGATATTACTAGTTTGATAAAATTACTTGATGCAGGTACAGAAGCTGATGAATATGCTGGATCAGGAAATAATCAACCAGCAAGGCAAACTGGTGCGAATGTTGGTGTTTCAGAAAATGGGAATGTAACTGAAGAATCTAGTTTAAGTGAAAATATCCCAACACTTTCAGACATGATTAAAGTAATTATTACTTCAAACTAATTATTAAATTAAAAAACATCAGGATTTTAAATCTTGATGTTTTTTATTGAGCGCAATTCACACAAAATAAACTTTCAGGTCTAATTAAAATTCTTCCTAAAGGAATAGGCTGTTTACATTTTAAACAAATACCAAATTCATTACTTCCTAATTGAGAAAAAACACGTTGTAGATTTCTTAATTTACTTTCAGCTTGCCTAAGTGAAGCTTCCACTACACTTTTATTATTAATAGCATCCATTCTAGAAACACGTCCAATTGCGCAATCTGGCGCAATAGGTTTTGATAATTCTTTATATTCTTGAATTAATTTTTCAGTTAAAGAAATTTCATCAAGAAGTTTTTGTTTAATAGCGTCATTCTCCATTTATCAAAGATAGCTATAATTAAAAAAAAATGTGAAGGGTTTTACACAACTAATTTTACATGTCAAGCCATTTCTTAAATTCAGATGCTTTATTTTTGCTAATTATTATTGAAGTTTTAGAGTTTGGAATTGTATTAATTTTGAGCTGATTATTTCCATATCTAAATATTTCGTCAATTCCTTTTGCTGAAAGAACAAATTGTCTATTAGCTCTAAAAAATAACGTTTTATCTAAACTATTATAAAGTTCATCTAAACTGGAATTACTTGTATATTTTTTGCCATCTAAGCAAAATATTGTTGTAATTGAATGTTCCGTATTGATAAATGAAATTTCATCTACTTTCACAGAAATAAGTTTATCTTTTAAATAGGTTAAAATTCTGCTTTTTGTTTTAGACGTATCTTCTAAATCATCTTTTTCAATTTTCTCATTAATCTTATTTTTATAATTTGATAAATTTGAATTTAATTTAGAAAGTATTATAATTTCTTCAGCCAATTTTTCATTTTTAAGTTCTAATTCTTTCTCATAATAGTTTCCTAAAAACCGAACCACACTTAAGGATAATAGAATAATTACAACACCTGTAAGCACATAAACTAATGAAAAGTTAATTTTTAAATTATGTATATGTGTTTTTAACTCGCTTACATTTGCATGAGCTGCAATAATCCAATCTGAATTTTTAACAGGATATAAATATATAATTTCAGAATTTCTTTTTTCGTCTGAAAAATTTCTGATGCCTCCTACTTGCTTTTTTTGTTTTAATAAATTATAAAAATCTTGAATATTTATATCTTCTTTAATTGGTTTTACATAAGATTCATTCGGATTAGTTTGCTGTCCAATTTTTTTAGGGTTTGGATGACAAATTTCAACTCCAGACCAATCAAACATACACACAAAACCGGCTTCTATATTTGTTCCTTCAATACTATTTTGAATATTACTTACAATTACATCTTTAGATATTCCATTTTCAATTTGAAACGAAACCAACTTTGCTAATTCTCTAGCTTCCCGTTTACTAGATTGGATTTGAATTTCTAAAAATTGATTGGTACTCACCTTTACCAAATAAATCATACTTAAATAGCCAATTGCAAATACAATAACAGAAAGCGCTAATAAAGTAAACAAGTATAAATTATCTTTTTTCATAAGTTTTAAGTCGATTTTTTCTTCTTTAACTGCAATTTTTCCCTTTTGACCTAACTAATTTTTAATAATGAAAGTATTCAAAGGTTATTTGCATCAAACTTAATTAAAATTAAACATTAAATTATGAAAAAATCAATTCTATTTTTATTTCTAGTATCTTCTTTAACATTATTACAAAGTTGTGATGATAATAATGATGATTACGATCCACAACCTCAACCTACAGGTAATTCCATTAAATTAGCTGATAGTGCTACTTTTGGAAAAATACTAACTGATGCAGAAGGATTTTCACTTTATTTCTTCTCAAAAGACACAAAAGATACTTCCGAATGTTTAGATGGGTGTTTAAATATATGGCCTATTTTTTATACTGAAAATATAACTACAGATTCTGGATTAGATATTGCTGATTTTGATACAATTATAAGAACAGATGGTGTAAAACAAACTACTTACAAAGGATGGCCTTTATACTATTTTGCAAGTGATACTACTACAGGTGATACCAATGGAGACAATGTAAACAATGTTTGGTTTGTTTCAAAACCAGACTATTCATTAATGTATGCTAACTCGCAATTAATAGGTCATGATGATAAAAATTACACAAGTGATTATACCGAAGGAAATGGTTTAACACCTTATATTGTAGATGTTAATGGTAATACATTATATACTTTTAGCCACGATACTAACAATAAAAATAATTTCACAAAATCAGATTTTTCAAATAATGGTGTTTGGCCAATTGCTGAAATTAGTTTAGATAAAATACCAAGCATTTTAAATAATGATAATTTTGGGACAATTGATGTATTTGGTAAAACTCAAATAACTTATAAAGGGTGGCCTTTATATTACTTTGGGCAAGATGCTGAACGTGGCGATAACAAAGGAATTAGTTTTCCGGCACCAGGAGTTTGGCCAATTGCTAATATAGACACACCTACAGCACCAGCTGCAAAGACAATTAAATTAGCTGACAATGCTACTTTTGGGAAAATTATAACGGATGCAGAAGGAATTTCACTTTATTTCTTTTCAGATGATTCTAAAGGTTCTTCAGCGTGTTTAGATGGCTGTTTAAATGCTTGGCCTCTGTTTTACTCTGAAGATTTAGTTGTAGATTCTGGGCTAGATATTGCTGATTTTACAACAATAACACGAACCGATGGAGCAAAACAAACTACTTATAAAGGATGGCCTCTATATTATTATGTTAGTGATGTGAACGCTGGAGATACACTTGGAGATAATGTTGGAAATGAATGGTTTATAGCAAAACCAGATTATTCATTAATGTATGTATACGCTCAATTAACAGGTCTTGATGGAAAAAATTATTTGAATGACTATACTGAAGGAATGGGTGAAACTGGATATATTGTTGATATTGATGGCAGAACGCTGTACACTTTTAAAAATGATAAGAACAACACCAATAACTTTACAAATGAAGACTTCTCAAATAATGGGGTTTGGCCAATAGCTGAAATTAGTTTGGACAAAATCCCAAGCAATTTAAACGTATCTGATTTTGGAACTATTAACGTATATGGTAAAACTCAATTAACTTATAAAGGATGGCCTTTATACTATTTTGGGCAAGATGCTGAACGTGGAGATAACAAAGGTATTAGTTTTCCTGCACCAGGAGTTTGGCCAATTGCAAATATAGATACACCTATAGCACCAACAAATTAAATTTCTGATTGTTTACAAATTAACTAAAGATTGCGGTTACACTTTGGCCGCAGTCTTTTAAATCATTTTAATTATGAAAAAAAATGTTTTACACATCTTAATAGCATTTCCAATTATACTATTCTCCTCTTGTGAAAATAATGTTGAAGACATTGACGAGGGAATAGTTGATGACTGCAATCCCGCTATTTCATTTACACAACAAATTAAGCCTATTATTGATACTAACTGTTTACAATGTCATAATGGGAATCAATTTCCAGATTTAAGAACTTACCAGTCCATAAAAAATAATATAACAATTATAAAGGAAGAAATTGAGAGTGGGAGAATGCCACTTGGAGGAAGTTTAACAACTACAGAAATTGAAGCTATTGTTTGTTGGGTTACTAATGGTTCACTAAACAATTAAAGCTTATGAATCGTCACAAACTAAAAATAATTATTGGACTATTTATAATAGTTATAATTATTTCCATACTTGGAATTAATAAATATAATAAACCTCATTTAGATGTTAGAACCTCAAATGTAGCCTTCACTTATACGCCTACAAAACTTATAAAAGAATATCAAAAAAATGAAGGAATAGCAACAAAAAAGCTTGCAAATAAAATACTTCAAATTGAAGGAGATACTTATACAATTTCAACTCTTAAAGGAAGTAGCATTATAACTTTTAATAGTGAGGCATTAGCATCTAGTGTGATTTGCCATCTTCAACCTCAAGAAAATACTAAAATATTAAACCTTAAAAAAAATCAATACATTACTATTAGAGGCATTTGTACAGGATATTTGTTAGATGTTCTAGTGGTAGAATGTGTATTAGTTAATTAAAAAAATGAAAGCACTTTGTACATTTATTTTTGCTTTACTAATAGTTAGTCAAGTAAAATCACAAGATAAATTTTTAACTAAAACAGGTTATATTTTCTTTTTTTCACACTCATTAGTAGAAGATATTAAAGCTGAAAATAATCAAGGGTTAAGTATTATTGATACAAAAACAGGTGAAATAGCAATCCAAGTTTTAATGCGTTCATTTAAGTTTGAAAAAGCGTTAATGCAAGAGCACTTTAATGAAAATTATATGGAATCTGACACCTATCCTAAAGCTATATTTAAGGGTGCTATTTTAAACTTTGATAAACTACCAACCCAACAAACAACAGTTAATATTGTTGGAAAACTTACCGTTCACGGTAAAGAAAAGAAAATTAAAACCAAAGCCATTCTCCAATCTACTTCTAATGAAATTATCTTACGTGGAAGTTTTATGGTTGAAGTTGCTGATTTTGACATAAAAATACCTTCAATTGTGATTAATAATATTGCTAAAATTATTAAAATTTCATTTGAATTTCATCATACACCTTATAAATAAATATCATGAAAAAAATAATACTAATCATTTTTATTGTAGGGTTTACAATAACTGGATTTACACAAGATTTATCATCAATTTTAGATCAAGAAACAGCAAAGGAAACAACTGTTATATCAGCAACATTTAAAGGGACACGATTACTAAATGGACACTCCATTGAAACTAGAAAAAAAGGAGTTTTTGAATTTTTAATTTCGCATAGATTTGGGAGAATTAATTCAGGAGCTTATAATTTATTTGGTTTAGACCAATCTAACATACGCTTTGGTTTTGAATATGCCTTGTCAGATAATCTTACCGTTGCATTAGGTAGAAGTTCTTTTGAAAAAACATATGATAGTTACCTTAAATACAGATTGATAAAACAAAAAATAGGTGAAAAACCATTCCCGTTTAGCGTTACCTTTTTTGGAAGTGCTACAGAGAAAACATTAAAAGATTATGCACCTGACAAAAAACCAACATTTGTTAATATATTAACGTATACAAGTCAGCTTTTAATTGCTAAAAAATTCAATTCTAATCTTTCATTTCAATTTTCACCAACCTATATTCATTTTAATACTGTAAGAAAAACTGAGGATTCAAATGGTGTTTTTGCGATTGGTTTTGGTGGCCGAATGAAAATAAGTAATAGAGTTTCAATTAATGGGGAGTATTATTATAATCTAGATCCATTTAAATCCATAAATGCTCAAAATAGTTTAGGGTTGGGAATTGATATTGAAACAGGAGGACATGTTTTTCAATTAATATTCACAAATTCAAGATCAATGATTGAAAAAGGCTTTATAGCTGAAACTACTGGGAATTTTTTTAAAGGTGATATTCATTTTGGTTTTAATGTATCAAGAGCATTTTAAAAATAAATAATTAAAAATATAAGTATGATAAAAATGAAATTAATAGTACTGTTTGCAGTTGTTTTAATGGCTTCGTGTTCTCAAAAATCTGATTACCAAGTAATATCAAAAGTTCCAAATTTAATGATGTCTGAAAATGGATTGAAGTTTAAAGAAATTGAAGATTACAAAAATTATAAAATTGTAGCAACACATTTTAGAACAGACAAAAATGAATTGCGATATGTTTTAGTCAATGAAATTGCATTTAAACCATTTACTAATAATGAAGTATTACCTGAAGGAAGTAAAATTGTTAAAATTGGCTGGAAAGTTAAAAAGATGTCCAATTTTGGGGTTGCATTAGAAGCTGATAGCTTACAACGAATAGAATATATGATTAAAAATTCAAAGCGGTTTAAAAACAACCCTGGTAATTGGGGTTATGCAAGATTTGTTAAAGGCAAGAACGAATACAAAAGTTGGGACAAAGGGACCGCGAGTTGTGTTGCTTGTCATAATATTTCTAAGGATAATAATTTTGTATTTACAAAATATCAAAAGCTGTTTTAATACTTACTCCAACTTCAAGTGTGTAGTTTAAAATAACAAAGGTCAGGCTAACCCTTTAAGTCTGACCTTCTTTGATTTTTAATTTAATTAACGCCCTACAAATTATACTTCACTGAAAATAGATAAATTCTTGGCTGAATATAGTATAATGATGTTAAGTTACTGTCAGATATTTCATTATAACTATCGGTATTCATTGATGTGTTATTTGTTAAATTATCTGCTGAAATTTTAAACTCCCACTTACTATCCTTTTGCTGATAATATAAATCTGCATTTAAAAATGAATATGTATTTTTAATGGTGTTTTCATCGTTTTTATAATTATAATAACTATAATCTGCCGTTAAAATAAAGTTTTTAAAAAAACCTATTTCCATATTTGCAAAAGGTCTATCGGTTGTACTTCCTGTATTAGAGTATTCAGCGAATGATTTTTGATAACCAACTTCAAAATTAGGTGCATCTTTAAATTTACTTGCAATGCTTGCCTGATAATTATGTGAAATTGATTTTGAGCTAATGGCTTGATTATTTACAATATTATTGAATTTGGAATTGTTAAAACTAGCTCTAAAATTTGTTTTTAATCGGCTATAAGTTTTACCATATCTAAAAGAAGCTGAAAATGTTTCATCGGCTAAATTTGAATTTACTGGAGTTGAAATTCTATCAACACCAATCAATTCGGTACTATTTTTTATACCATCAACTTTTTTAGTATAATTAATAGAAGCATGAACATTTGTAAATGAAAACATACTAAAACTAAAATAGCTCAACGAATATTTGTGATACAATGCATTTTCCAACGCTCTATTACCTTGTTTAAGTGAATTATAATTAGATAAAATATATCCTTCAGCTATATTATTAATATCTGAAAATTGTGTTGTTATGGAATAATTAAAACGTAAACTTTCGGAGGATTTAAATTGTAAACGTGCGTATAAATCTGGTAAAATTTTTATTGTATTTTCTTTTTCTACAGTTCCTAACTGTGTATCTTTTGTAATGTAATTATGAACACTTACACCTGGATTAAACGTTAATATACCCGAAACCATTTTATAATTTAAGCGTAAAAATAAGTCAGAAAAATTATAATTAGCATCATTGTTTAAACTAGCATCCGTAAAGTTTAATATTGAACCATTTGCTAACGTTTGATTGATACTAGATGTTAATGATTGCTTGCTTAGTGTTGTGCCTAAAGTTAAATTAATATTACTTTTTGGTGTTAGCAAATAAAAATAATCCAACTTAGCATCAAACTTATTTGTAGTTGTTTTTTTATTTTGAATTATATCTATTAATTCTTCTGTGTTATCTGATGGAATCACTAAAAAAGGTTGTGTAGTTGCAAATGAATTATATAAAGGTTCATCTTTTTCGTAATTATGTTGAATTTCAGCTGCAAAAATATTTTTATCATCAATGGTATAATACAAATTAAAATTTTGATTTAAAGAAAATGGTGTTTCTTCTTTATTAGTATCTACAGCACCTCTTTGAGTAGAATTTACATCCATTAATTCAGTCTGTTTTGATGTTTTACCAAAAATATCATAATCTATATGCACATTGGTGTTTGGCTTGTAGGTTGTACTAAATTTTAACATTGCCAAAGTACTTCCTTGTACTGCTCTTGTGTCGCTATCTTCAGTTAAATTTAAATTATTATATACCGTATTAGATTCGGTAAACATATTAGTTTCTGAATCATTTACTATCGCAAAACCATTAAAATCAATAGTTTTATTTGGTGCCATACTAAAGTTTAATGCTCCAAATTTTGAAATAATTTCTTGTGCTTTGTTATTTTGAACGGTCATAAATCCTAAACCACCTGATGAAACATTGAAACTGGTTCCACTTCCACTCATACCACCACGCAAACCTCCAGTAAACCTAAAATAATCACGCATTGTAAAAGGGGTTTCTCCAATATTATTGAAATCGGCTAGTATATTTATACTTTTTTCTGGACTGTAGTAGAACAGTTTTGGTTTTGCAATATATTTTTCATTATCACCAGCGCCTGCATTTACTTCTCCAAACCAAAAACGTTTTTTACCTTGTTTTAATTTAATATTTATGGCAATATTATCTTCATTATTAGTAACACCACGCATTCCAGCAACTTCATTATAGTTTTTTAAAACCTGAACTTTATCTATGGCAGATGCAGGAATATTTTGAGTTGCTAATTTAGTGTCTCCATCAAAAAATTCTTTCCCTTCTACTAAAATTTTTTGAACTTTTTTACCTTCAACTTCAACTTCACCATTATCATCAATATCTACTCCAGGTAATTTTTTAAGAATATCTTCTAACTTTTTTTCTTTTCCCGAAGTAAACGAATCGACATTATAACTTATGGTATCTCCAACAATTTTCACTGGCATTTCATACGTAATTTCAACTTCATTTAAGGCTTCACTAGATTCATTTAAAACAATATCTTTTTTTAAATCTTTTAAAGAGTTATCTATTGAAATATCAATACTTTTAGTATTAAAACCTAAATAACTTACTTTTAAAGTATATTCTTGGCTATCTTCTAAACTTAATTTATAATGGCCATTTGTACCTGTGATAGAATACGATTGTAAAAATTTTGTTCCTTTTTTAAAGGCAATTACATTTGCCATTTCTAAAGGTTTTCCTGAAGCATCTTTAACTACACCTTCTAATTTTACGTTTTGAGAAAAAACAAGAAACGGTACAAGAGTAAATAATAAAAGAGTTGTGACTTTTTTCATAAAAATATTTTATAATTTGAAATGGATTTAATTATCCTCCTATTCTAATATGTCTTCCGCTGCCACCACTTTTTTTACGTTCATTTCCCATTCTTTCTCTCATTTCTTTCATTTTTTCTCCAATAATTGTATCGTACTCTTTTTGAGTCACTACTTTCCCTTTTTTAGGCTCAGCTATTTCTGATTTTTCTTTAGGATTCATTACTATTTTAGTACATAACATTTGTGTGTTTCCTGCACTTATTTCTAAAATTAATCCTGGTAAACCCCAATAATCTCCAGGCCCGTGACTCACAGGAATATCTAGTGTGTACCAAGCTGTAACAATTACCAATTCCATAACATTATCTTTTGGTGCTGCTTCTTTGGCTTTTTCCTTTTCTTCATTATTATTTCTTCTTCCAAATCTGAAATTATTTTCTCGAACTGGCACTTCAATTACTGTAGTAGCTTTAAAGCATAAATTTTGGCCAATCATTTTAGTTTCTTGCTCCATTTTCCACTCATAAGTCTCTAAATCATCTTTAATTAAGAAGTTTTTACCGCTAAATTCAGTGGCTTTTGTAGAAGTTTTTGTTTGTGTATTTTTATAATATTTTCCTGAACCTGTTCCGCCAAACATCATCATTCTCATTCCTCCTCTACCTCCTGCTTGATCTAATTTTGCTTCTTCTTTATAAATTGATGCCGTTTTATTAAAAGTTAGTACAAACGTTTTTTCAAGTCTGCTTTTCATCATTTCTTTAATACGTTTAATTCTATCGGCTGGAATTCCTGAACCTGCTAAATCCATTTCCATTTTTGTTTTTGTTTGATAAACTGCTTTCCCTTGAAAATCTTGAGCTGATACAATTGCTGTTGCTAAAAAAATTACAACTGCAAAACTTTTAAATAATACGTTTTTCATTTTTAAAGTTTTAATTTATTCAAACACAAATATAATTTCTTAATTTAACTTTAACCGTTAATTAGTGTTAACTACTGTTAAGCAATTCGGATAATACAATTTATGTACTTAACTTTGGAATATGAATAAGAAAAACTACAAATGGGTTGTTTATTTTATTGGTATTACGGTAATTACAACAATTGCTGTACAAGTGTATTGGAATTATAGAGAATACCAAATTAACAAACAAAACTTGATTAGTAAAGTACAGTTGAGTTTAGATAATTCGGTAGAAGCTTACTTTGTTAACTTAACAAAATCTGGGATTATCACTTTTAAATCGATAGACCCTGTTAACTCTAAAGAAAAAACAGATACTATTTTTGTTAGAACAAATTCTAGAAGGGATTTACGAAAAAAAATGGATAGCGCTATCTATTCAGTGGCTAAACTAGAAGGCGAAAAACCTATTTTAGTAAAATCACTCAGAAATAATACATTTCCATTTTTTACTGCAAATCATACATTCCCAAAAAGTATTGATAGTTTAATTTCTAAAGTATTTGTTTCAATTTCAAGGGATACACTCGACTTAATTAAATTAGATTCTTACTTAGTTAATGAATTTAAACGAAATAATATTGAGGTTACTTATGGATTAAAATACAACTATCACTTCCGGCATTTTAAAGATAGTATTGTCGAAAAAACAATTAACTTTAAATTAGATAATTTCCCGGAAAAACACTTAACAACAATATCAAATTCTACCTATTTGCCTCACAGAAGCAAGTTGGAATTATTTTTTACTAATGAAACTACCACACTTTTAAGGGCTTCATTTATTAGTATTTTACTTTCATTATTACTATCAATAAGTATTATTGCAAGTTTAATTTATTTACTTAAAACTATCTACAAACAAAAACAATTAGCCGAAGTAAAAAACGATTTAATTAGTAATATTACTCATGAATTTAAAACGCCTATTGCTACCATTTCTACAGCATTAGAAGCCATGAAAAATTTTAATGCTTTAAATGATAGAGTGAAATCTGAAAAATATATCTCTATTGCACATTCCCAAGTTGATAAACTAAGTGTAATGGTAGAAAAAATATTGGAAACTGCTACTCTTAATCAGGAAGAGTTAGTTTTACATAAACGACCTATTAATATTGGGAATTTAATTGAAGACGTTATAGAAAAATATAAAATTATAAACACTAAAAAAACCTTTATATTTAAAAACAACTTAGATAATATTAAATTGAATTTAGATGAATTTCATTTTGAAAATGCGATTGGAAATATTTTAGATAACGCAATTAAATATGGTGGAGACACCATTAATTTAGAATTAAATTCAGAAAAAAATCATATTATTATACTTATTAAAGATAATGGTAATGGAATTTCTAAGGCGCAAAAAGATAAAGTTTTTGAACAGTTTTATAGAATTCCAACAGGAAACACTCACAACGTAAAAGGCTTTGGTATTGGATTGTATTACACCAAAAAAATAATTGAAAAACACGGTGGATACATCAATATCATTTACGATAAAAACAATAATACGTTGTTTAAAATTGAATTGCTAAATGAACACTAAAATTAAAATATTATTAGCTGAAGACGAACCTTCATTAGGACAAATAATTAAGGAGAGTTTAGAAACTCGTAATTTTGAAGTATTACTTTGTGAAAATGGTGAAGTAGCTTACAACACTTACAAAACTGAACAACCTCTATTACTTGTTTTAGACGTGATGATGCCAAAAAAAGATGGATTTACTTTAGCCAAAGAAATTAGAAAAGAAAACTCAGAGATTCCAATAATATTTTTAACAGCAAAATCCCAAACCACAGATGTTGTTGAAGGGTTTAATTTAGGTGGAAACGATTACCTGAAAAAACCATTTAGTATGGAAGAACTTATTGTTCGTATTAATTCCTTATTAAAAAGAGGTAAATCTGAATTAAATTTAGAAGCAATTCATATTGGGAATTATATTTTCAACCTAAAAAAACAAACACTACAATTAAATAATACTGTAGAAAATTTAACACATAGAGAAGCACAACTGCTGTTTCACTTAACAAAAAATAAAAATCAAGTTTTAGAACGATCTTTTATTTTAAAAAAATTGTGGGGAGACGATGACTTTTTTAATGCAAGAAGTATGGATGTGTTTATAACCAAGCTTCGTAAAAAATTAAAAAATGATCCTGCTGTTCAAATAATTAACGTACGTGGTTACGGCTATAAATTAATTTATTAACAGTTTAATTTTGAATACAAAAATTAATTAACTTTAGCTTTTTAAATTTATACTTAAAGAATAATTATGCACGTAGCAATTGCTGGAAATATTGGAGCCGGAAAAACAACTTTAACAAAACTTTTAGCGAAACATTATAAATGGGAGCCCCATTTTGAGTCTGTAGATGAAAATCCGTATTTAGATGATTTTTATAGCGAAATGGAACGATGGTCCTTTAATTTACAAGTGTACTTTTTAAATAGTAGATTTCGACAAGTTTTAGAAATTAGAGAAAGTGGAAAAAGTATCATTCAAGATAGAACTATTTACGAAGATGCTAGAATTTTTGCTCCAAACCTGCATGCAATGGGTTTAATGCCAAATAGAGATTTTAACAACTACGAATCGCTTTTTGAATTAATGGAACGTTTAGTTACTCCACCAGATTTATTAATTTATTTAAGAGCATCTATCCCAACTTTGGTTGGACAAATTCATAAAAGAGGACGTGATTATGAAAACTCCATTAGCATTGATTATTTAAGTAGATTAAATGAACGCTATGAAGCTTGGATTTCAAAATACACCAAAGGAAAATTATTAATTATTGATGTAGATGATTTAGATTTTGTTGATAATCAAGAAGATTTAGGTTCTGTTATTGACAAAATTGACGCTCAAATAAACGGATTATTCTAACTATAAAAACTTTAA
>NZ_JASFZF010000109.1:0-21349 GCF_046055765.1 Lutibacter sp.
TTCAAGTTTAGAAAATTGATTAATTTGTGTTTCAGACAAATCAGAAAAATAGTATGAAATTATTTCCATATAGTAATATTATGCTTGCAAAATTACTTCTTTCTAAATTAAATTAACATCTTTTGATAAAATGTTATATTTTACCAAAAATTTCTTCTCCAGAAGATAATTGGTGTAATTTTGGCATGTATATTTGTCACATATAAATTAAATTATGATTAACAAGGCGATACATTTTTCAAGAATTGACAAAGCGAAATTTTTTAGAACGCTAAACAAAAGAGTCAATACTTATTTTAAAGAAAATAAAATTAAAAGAACTGGTAACTGGAAATTATATTCCAAAGCTATTATTATGTTTACTGTTTTCCTTGTGCCTTTAATTTTAATATTAACCGTTTCTATGCCTCAATGGGCGTTACTTTTATTAACTGTAGTTATTGGAATTGGCATGGCAGGAGTTGGTATGAATGTAATGCATGATAGTAACCATGAATCCTTTTCAAGTAAAAAATGGGTAAATAAAATAATGGGAAGCAGTATTTATATTTTGGCAGGAAATGTATATAACTGGAAAGTGCAACACAATGTTTTACATCATACATTTACAAATATTCAAGGGCATGATGAAGATATTGATGCGGGTAGAATTATTCGATTTTCTAAACATACAAAGTGGTTAAAAATTCATAAATTTCAAAAATATTATTCCTTTTTATTATATGGTTTATTAACTATAAATTGGGCAATTACAACCGATTTTAAGCAAATGCACAGTTACTTAAAACGGAAACTATCGTATGGTAAATTTCCAAATCCAACATCTGAATGGACCGTTTTAATAATTTCTAAAATTATATACTATTTACTTTGGATTGTTTTACCATTAATAGTTTTAGACATTGCGTGGTGGAAAATATTAATTGGCTTTTTTGCAATGCATTATACTGCAGGAATGATTTTAAGTGTTGTTTTTCAATTAGCACACGTAGTTCCAAATACTGAAATGCCTTTACCAGACAAAGAAGGAAATTTAGAACATACTTGGGCAGTACACCAATTATTTACTACTTCTAATTTTGCACCAAAAAACAAATTTATTTCTTGGTATACAGGCGGTCTAAATCATCAAGTTGAGCATCATATTTTTCCACATATTTCCCATATTCATTACGGAAAAATAGCTAAAATTGTAAGAGAAACAACATTAGAATTTAATTTACCATACAACGAATATAAAACTTTTCAAAAAGCGCTTTCAGAGCATTTCAATCAACTAAAAACGTTAGGTGCAAAACCATCGTACACATAATTTTATGAACGAACAATTATCAAACAGAATTAACAGTTTACCAATTTCAGAAACTTTAGCAATGGCAGCTAAGGCAAGAGAATTAAAAGCTGAAGGAAAAGATATTATAAGTTTAAGTTTAGGAGAACCTGATTTTAATACTCCAGATTTTATTAAAAATGCAGCTAAACAAGCTATTGATGATAATTACAATTCTTATACTCCTGTTGATGGTTATTTAGAACTAAAACAAGCTATTTGTAATAAGTTTAAACGCGATAATAATTTAGAATATAACCCAAATCAAGTGGTTGTTTCAACAGGCGCAAAACAATCTATTGCAAACGTTGCAATGGTATTATTAAACCCCGGAGATGAAGTATTATTACCTGCGCCATATTGGGTAAGTTATTCAGCAATTACTATTTTAGCCGAAGCTTCTTTTAAAGAAATTCCTTCTACCATTGAAACTAATTTTAAAATTACGCCTCAACAATTAGAAGCTGCTATAACACCTAAAACAAAGTTAATTTTCTTTAATTCACCAAACAACCCAAGTGGTACAATTTATAGTGAACAAGAGTTTAGAGCACTTGCAAAAGTTTTAGAAAAACATCCAAATATTTATATAATATCTGATGAGATTTACGAGCATATTAATTATGGTGATCCCGTTTTTAGTTTTGCTAAGATAGAAAGTATGTACAACCGTACAATTACCATTAATGGCGTAGCAAAAGCTTTTGCTATGACCGGCTGGAGAATTGGATATATTGGTGCCCCAGAATGGATTGCTAAAGCTTGTACAAAAATGCAAGGGCAAATAACTTCTGGTGCAAACTGTATTGCTCAACGAGCTACTATAACAGCGTTAGAAGCTCCAGTTTCAAAAATTCAATATATGGTTGATGAATTCAAAAACCGTAGAAATATGGTTTTAGAATTACTAGGAGAAATTGATGGTTTTGAATTAAATGTTCCTGGTGGTGCTTTTTATGTGTTTCCAAATGTTTCTGGTTTCTTCGGAAAAGAATTTAAAGGAATTAAGATAAATACAGCAGCAGATTTTTCCATGTTTTTACTAAATGAAGCAAATATAGCAACAGTATCTGGTGAAGCTTTTGGTGCTCCAAATTGCATTAGAATATCTTATGCTGCTTCTGAAGCTCAACTTAGAGAAGCCATTAACAGAATTAAAAAAGTAGTAAGCTAATTACAACTATTTATTATGAACCAAAAGCTGAGCAAATTGCTCGGCTTTTTTTTATTACAAATAAACTTCATTATTAAATGCTCATTTATACAATTCTAATAATTTTTGTATATTTTAGTATTATTAATTAAAAAAAATAAATATTATGGCGGTAATGAAAGTGATTGAAGTTATGGCAAGTTCTGACAAAGGTTGGGAAGATGCTACAACAAAAGCGATAGCACATGCATCAAAAAGTATAAATCATATTAAATCAGCTTTTGTACAATCGCAAAGTGTTGTTGTTAATGATAATAAAGTTGAAGCATTTAGAGTTAATGTTAAAATTACTTTTGAAGTAAAATAAACTCTAAAAAACAATATTTAAAGCGCTTTAAAAAGCGCTTTCTTTTTATACTTTAATTTAATTCATGTTTTAATGCGTACATTTCTTTTACTAATTTTACTAACTACTTTAACCACTTGCACCAGTCAAACAGATAAAAAAATGCCCGAATATAAATTTACTAATAGTCTAATTAAGGAAACAAGCCCCTATTTATTACAACATGCACATAATCCTGTTAATTGGCATGCGTGGAATGAAGAAACTCTTGAACTAGCAAAAAAAGAGAATAAGTTACTATTAATCTCAATAGGTTACTCATCATGCCATTGGTGTCATGTAATGGAACAGGAAAGTTTTGAAAACGATTCTGTTGCTGCTATAATGAATAAATATTTTATTAGTGTTAAAGTGGATAGAGAAGAGCGCCCAGATATTGATCAAGTATATATGAATGCCGTTCAATTAATTACAGGAAGAGGTGGTTGGCCTTTAAATTGTGTTGCCCTACCTGATGGAAGACCTATTTGGGGCGGCACATATTTCCCAAAAGAAAATTGGATAAATGCATTAAATCAGCTCTCAAAATTATATTCTGAAACTCCTGAAAAAGCTATTGAATATGCTGAAAAATTAACGGAAGGTGTTAAAAATTCAGATTTAATTCCTAAAAATAACAATCAAATAGATTTTACAGTAAATGATTTAAACTTAGCCGTAAAAACCTGGAAACAGCGTATGGATTTTGATTTGGGAGGAAGAAAAGGCGCTCCTAAATTTCCAATGCCAAATAATTATCAGTTTTTACTTCGATATGCTATTCAAACTGATGATTTAGAAATTTTAGAATATGTAAATACATCTCTTACAAACATGTCTTTTGGTGGAATGTACGATCAAATTGGAGGAGGATTTGCCCGTTATTCTACAGATCAAAAATGGCATGTACCTCATTTTGAAAAAATGTTGTACGATAATGGTCAATTGGTGAGTTTATATGCAGAAGCTTATCAGGCTACAAAAAATAATTTATATAAAAAAACCGTATATCAAACTCTTGAATTTATTGAGAGAGAATTAACTAATAATGAAGGGGCCTTTTATTCTTCATTAGATGCAGACAGTAATAACCCTAAAGGCAAATTAGAAGAAGGGGCTTATTACGTTTGGACAAAGGAGGAGTTAAAAACAATTTTAGCAAACGATTTTGAACTATTTTCAGATTATTTCAATGTAAATCATTATGGATTTTGGGAACATGATAATTATGTGCTTATTAGAAAAGATACAGCATCCAAAATAGCTAAAAAACACGCCATTTCTATTTCAGAATTAGAAGAAAAAGTAGTTTTTTGGAAAAAAACATTATTAAAAGAACGCGCTAAAAAAAACAAACCAAGGCTAGATGATAAATCTTTAACTTCTTGGAATGCACTAATGTTAAAAGGATATATTGATGCTTACAAAGTTTTTAATGAACAACATTTTTTAGATGTAGCTATTAAAAATGCAACGTTTATTTATACGAAGCAATTACAAGAAAACGGAAATTTAAATCATAATTTTAAAAATGGTAAAAGTACTATTAACGGGTATTTAGAAGATTACGCAACTGTTATTGATGCCTATATTTCATTATACGAAGCTACTTTTAATGAATTATGGTTAAATACAGCCAAACAATTAACGGATTATACTTTTGACCATTTTTATGATCTTGAAAGTAACATGTTCTTCTTCACCTCAAATAAAGATCCAAATTTAATTACGCGTAAAATGGAAGTTGAAGACAATGTGATACCTGCTTCAAATTCAATAATGGCAAAAAACTTATTTAAATTAAGTCATTATTATTCGAATAGCTATTATTTAAAAATTAGTAAACAAATGCTTAATAATGTTAAAGATAGAACTCTACAATATGGATCTGGACATTCAAATTGGTTACAATTAATGGCTGATTATTCAGGTGATTATTATGAAGTTGCTATTTCAGGAAAAGACGCAAAAAACAAATTAATTGAAATTAACAAAAACTATATTCCAAATAAATTAATTGCTGGTAGCGCTAAAAAAAGCAATATTCCTCTTATGGAAGGAAGATATAACGAAGATGAAACCCTCATTTATATTTGTGTAGATGGCGCGTGTCAACTTCCTGTAAATGAAACAGAAAAAGCGCTAAATCAATTAAAAATTAAATTATGAAAACTTTACAAATTTTCTTTGTTGCTTTAGTAGCCTTTGAGCATATTTATTTTATGATTTTAGAAATGTTTTATTGGGACAAACCCAAAGGTTTAAAAGCTTTTGGCTTAAAACTAGAAGAAGCTAAAGCATCTAAAACATTAGCACAAAATCAAGGGTTGTATAATGGTTTTTTAGCTGCCGGACTTATATGGTCAATTATACATAAAAATAACTTTGAGCAATTAGCAATTTTCTTTCTAAGTTGTGTAATAATTGCAGGTATATTCGGGGCAATTACTACAAAAAAAATAAAACTGTTTTATATACAAGCTGTACCTGCTATAATCGGAATTATATTAACTTTACTATTAAAATAAAACTCAATGGAATACCAAAATATTTAGATCTAGCTTTCAATTTTATTAAAGAAAATTAAATAAATACAATTGGAGCAATTCTAATTTTAATAATTGGATTATGGATTGTTAAAAAAATAGTAAAACTCACCAGAAAAGTTATGGCTAAAAGAGGTGTTGATATTACACTTCAAAAATTTTCAGGTGATTTAATAAATTGGACTTTAAAAATATTAGTTTTTATAACTGCTATTTCTCAAGTAGGTATAGAGACTACCTCATTTATTGCCATACTAGGTGCTGCTGGTTTGGCAATTGGATTAGCACTTCAAGGTGCGTTAGCTAATTTTGCTGGTGGCGCATTAATCATGATTTTTAAACCAATTAAAGTTGGTGATTTAATTGAAGCACAAGGCGAATTAGGTGTTGTAAAAGAGATTCAAATTTTTGTAACCAAACTAACTTCTCCTGAAAACAAATTAGTCATTATTCCTAATGGAATATTATCAAACGGAAATATTATAAATTATACTGAAGAAGGAAAATTACGCGTAGATTTAACCTTTGGTGTGGGCTATGATGAAGATATTAAAAAAACCAAAGAAGTATTAATGCAAGTGATGCTTAATGATGAAAATGTTTTAAAAGATCCTATTCCAACTGTAAATGTTTCCGAATTAGCTGATAGTTCAGTTAATTTTGCTGTTAGACCGTGGGCAACGCCAGAAAATTATTGGGATGTGTATTTTGGAATTTTGGAAGAAGGAAAAAAAGCATTGGATAAAGCTGGTATTGAAATACCTTACCCACATAGAGTTGAAATTAGAAAATAATAATTTACTTTTTAGGTTTTATAGCAACAAAATCTTTTAAATAAAAAGGCTCAAAATAAGCAACATCTTCAATATTATTTTTTTGGTACTTTTCAAATGAGAGTTTAGACATTTCATTTGCTGAAGGTAATTTATCATCAACAAAAGTAGCATTTTTGTGGGTGATAATTCCTTTACATTTTTCAACACCATCACCAACAAAATGTACTTTTTCTTCTTCTAAATAATCACTAAATGATGCTGCAGAGATTATTTCAGCCTTTACCTCTCTTAATGATTCATTATTTGAATTAAAAACACTGCTATATACTTCCATTCTTCTTGCATCTAATAATGGAATTACAAGCCCTTCATAATTTGAAACTGACAATGCTAATGCTTGTAATGTATTTACCGAAATTAATGGAATATCTAGCGCAAAACACATTCCTTTTGCTGCCGAAACTCCAATTCTTAATCCAGTATAAGAACCTGGACCTTTACTAACTGCAACTGCTTTTAATTCTGACAATTGAATACCTGCTTCTTTAACAACTTGATTTATAAATTCATGTAATTTTTCAGCATGAGAGTATGCACCATTATTAAGTTCTTTTAAAACAATGGTTTTCCCATTATTTGCTATACTTACTGAACAATTTTTAGTTGCTGTTTCTATGTTTAAAATATATGTCAATGTTTAAATTTTAAAAGGCAAAGATACTTAATTTGATTGCTTTAAAACAAAAACATCCAATTTTTAGATTGGATGTTTTAATTAAATATTTGTTGAATAACTAATCAAGTAAAATAGATTCTCCAAAGTAAAATTTTAGGACTTTAGTTTTAAAGATATAATCGTATTTTGCTCTTATTATAGCTCCTTCAGCATTTACAAAACGACTACGAACTTGATCAAAATCAAACTGTGTCATTGCACCTAAATTGTAGCTTTCTTGTGCATTTTTAAAAGCTTCCTTTTGAGCAATTAGTGATTTTTTAGCAGCTTCATACGTTTTTACAGCAGCTTTTGCATCGTAATATGCTTTTTGAATAGTTTGTTGCAATTGTAATTTTTGACTCTCTAGTCCAAACTTTGAAATTTCATAGTTAATTAATTGTCTATTTACATTAGATTTAGTTTGATTTCTATTGAAAATAGGAATATTTAAGCTAAAGCTTACACCATAACCTAAATTATCATCTAATTGTGAAAAGAATGGTATGTATGAATTATTTTTAAGATTATAACCGTAGCCAGTACCAACATTAGCACCTAATGAAACTGATGGCATATATGATGCCTTTGCTATTTCAACCGATAAATCAGCAGATTCAATATCCAATTTAGCTCTTTTTATTTCAGGTCTGTTCCCTAATGCCTTTTGGTAAACTTCATTTGGATTTTTATATAATAAAGCAATGGATGGCGATGCTATTTCAATAACTTCAACATCAAAACCAACTGGTTCAACTTGTAATAATTGAGCTAAATCTAACAACGCCAAATTCAAGGTGTTTTCAAACGAAATTACAGATTGCTCATCGGCAGCAGCAGTTGATTGCGCATTTAACAAATCTCCTTTTGGTGCAACGCCAGCTTCAAATTTAGCTTTTGCATTTTCAATTTGTTTGGTACTAATTTCATATTGAACTTTAGCAACACTCAAATTTTCTTTGGCAAATAATACATTTAAATATGTGTTTACAACAAATAAAGAAATGTCATCTTGAATTTTTTCTAAATCAAGTTCACTTCCTTCAACGCCTATTTGAGCTTGTTTATAAGTGTTTAAATTTCTGTAACCGTTAAAAACTGTTATTCCAGAATTAATTCCAAAAGAACCACCAAAAGTACTTGTTGAAACTCTATTTTGAGAAACAGGATCAAAACCCGATCCGAAATTTAAACTACCACTTGTTGAAGCATTTAAATTTGGTAAAAAATTACCTTTTGAACTAATTACATTTTCCTGACTTATTTCAATATTTAATTTGTTTTGCTTAATTGTAATATTATTTTCTAAAGCGTAATTTACACATTCTTGAAGTGTCCATTTTTTATCTTGTGCATTTACAGTTATAAAAAATACAAATGCCAAAATTGTAACAATTTTTGTTCTCATTTTATAGAATTGAGTTTATGGTTAAGCTGATATTGTTTTATATGACGACTAAAATTATTATTTGTTACACTCTTTATCTCTTATAGAAGTGTTAAATTTTATTCTTTCTTCTATTTTTAATAATAAAGTAAAACAACGCACCTACTAAAAGGTAAGGAAATACCATTAAATAAAGAATTCCAGCGTTTAATCCTTCAGCTTGAGATTTACCTCCACTTTCCACTACAGCCCTACACATTGCGCATTGTGCATTTGCAATTTGTAAGCTTAAAAATAATAATATGAAAAAAACTTTCTTCATTAATAGTACGGAGAAATCATTAAGTAAACTACCACACCACTTATAGTAACATACAACCATAAAGGAAATGTAAACTTTGCAATTTTTTTATGAAGTTCAATGTTATTTGTGATAGCACGTATATATGTAATTAACACAAATGGAATTACTGCAATTGATAATATAATATGAGATATTAAAATTACAAAGTAACTAATTTTTATAGCTCCTTCACCTCCAAATTTTGTAGACTCTGATGTCATATGGTAGGCAATGTATAACACTAAAAAAAGCACTGAAAATACTATCGCAGTTTTCATTAATTTTTTATGAAGTTGCGTTTTTTTATTTTTAACAGCCCAAACTGCAATAATTAAAATTATGGAAGTAAATGCATTTATAGTTGCATAAATTGGTGGTAAAAAAACAGGCAATTGAGCATCAATTTTTACACCAAATAAAATGGTAACTACTAATGGAATTGCAATTGATAAAATAACAATCCACTTGTTATATTTCTTTAAATCAGTTGTCATTATTCTTTTAATAATATAGCTATATCTTCTTTTATCATTTCAACTCCTTTTGGATCTAAACCATCATAAAATGCAATTGGATTTCCAAACTTATCTAATCTAGAGCGAATATTTCCTTGTTTATCTATTAATGCAAATAAACCTGAATGTTCAAAACCACCTTTCGCATCACTATTTTCACCAGCATACAACGTAAATCCGTTATTTGCTAATTCATAAATAGCATCTTGCTCTCCAGTTAAAAAATTCCAATTTTTTAATGTTGCTCCGTGATCTTTTGCATATTGTTTTAAAATTTCTGGTGTATCATGTTTTGGATTGATGCTAAAAGAAACAATTCCAAAATCTTGATACGCATAAAACTTGTTTTGAATGGTTACCATGCTTTCAGTCATTTTTGGACAAATAGTTGGGCACGTTGTAAAGAAAAACTCTACTACATACACTTTATTAGTATAAAATGAATTTGAAATTAATTTTCCATCTTGATTTATAAACTCAAACGAAGGAACTTTATTTATTGTAGCTAATTGTGGTGTTTTAAATTTATTTACAATTTTAGGGATTGCATAAATTCCAAAAATTAAAATGATAAAAGCTACGCCTATGTATGAATATTTCTTCATGTTTAATAATCTTAGATTTCTCTTTTTCTTCGTTGTTGTTTCTCCTTAGATTTTTTTAATTGATAATAAATAATATTAATATCATCTTTCAATTTGTTTTTTAACGTTGAAACCGATCTCATATTATAACCATACAGCTTTCCTCCTTCTGTATCCTCATCATCTTTTCTTCCTCGTAAACGCAACTCCATATCTATAATATATGCATTTTCTGAATACAGGTTTTTATCTAAATTATAAGGTGTTTTAAAGCTTTTAAAAAGCTTATGAATATTTTCATTAGTAGCGTAAATAAAATGCCAGTTTTTAATATCTGTAAATGCAGAAAGTTCACTAATTACTTCTTTATATTCACTTTCCATGCCTTCAGGAAGTATCGCAACCATTTGAAATAAAGGTTTTAGATAATAACGTTTATAAACCGTTTGATTTAAATTAAATAAACTTGCTTTTGCTTCATTAATATTACTTCCTAAAAAGCAAACAATAGACAGTTTTTTGGAAAAGGAGTTGCTTTCAACCGAAGATAATTCTTTTATATCAATTACATCTTCAGTTAATATTGGCAAATTAGAATACTTATAAATTCCTTTTGATAAGAAAATATAAAATACTAATGGTAAAATAAATAAGCTAAAAAGTACCCAAAATTTCTTCATACTTTATTTTTTGTAAAAATAAAAAAAGGTGGTTAAAAACCACCTTCTTCTTTTAAAATATTTTTTTGTTTAGTAATTCCATTTTGTTAATGGACCTAAAACCTCATTTATATAACTTCCTTCAATCAGTAATAACGTGGCTAAATACGTAATTAAGAAAAGTGCTGTCCATACAACAGCTCCTCTTAAATTCTTTTTTTCATCGGCCATATGCATAAAAAACCATGTAATAAAATATGCTTTTACCAAGGTTAATACTAAAAATATAATATTTAGTATGCTTGTTCCTAAAAAATGAGTTAAATGTAAAGGTGCTGGTTTTAGAATACCTAAAATTACTTCAACCAGCGTTATTGCTGAAAGTATTCCAAATACTTTCCAAATTAATTTTGTATGTGATGTATGTTCTTGTGCGTGTGCCATTTTAATTTCTTTTTTTGAATTAAACTAAATAGAAGAATGTGAATACAAATACCCAAACTAAATCTACAAAGTGCCAATACAAACCAACTTTCTCAACCATTTCATAATGTCCTCTTCGCTCATAAGTTCCAATAATAACATTAAAAAAGATAATACTATTGATAAGGACTCCAGATAAAACATGAAAACCGTGAAATCCTGTTATGAAGAAAAAGAAATCAGCAAACAACGTTTTACCATATTCATTTTCACTTAGATTTGCACCTACAACTACCGCTTTACTTTCTTTTAAATATTTCATAGCATTTGCACGTGGAACTATTATTTTTTTCTTTAATTCAAGATTTATTTGTTCCGTTCTTATATTTAATTCCGGATGCGCTTTAAAACCTTCAATAACTTCATTTATAGTTATTGCTGGTAAATTTGCTTCTTCCACATACCATAAACCATTACTTTTTGTATGTTGTATTCTTCCTGAATGTCCTTTTTTTGCAAAACTTTCTAAAGTAACCTGATGCCCTATAGCATCCACAAATTGAATAATTTTACCATCGTTTAATTGAATTGCTCCATACGAACCTCCTATAAAATTTTTCCATTCCCAAGCTTGTGAGCCTAAGAAAATTGCTCCACCAATTATAGTTAAAAACATATAAAAAGTTACTTTGGCTTTGTTCATTTGATGACCAGCATCAACAGCTAATACCATTGTTACCGATGAAAATATTAAAACAAATGTCATTAATGCAACATAATACATTGGTGCATGTACTCCGTGTAAAAACGGGAAGTGGGTAAAAACTTCATCAGCAATTGGCCAAGAATCAATAAATTTAAAACGCATTAAACCGTAAGCGCCTAAAAAACCCGAAAATGTTAATGCATCAGATAAAATGAAAAACCACATCATCATTTTACCATAACTTACACCTAAAGGTTTTTTTTCTCCTCCATTCCAATTATCTCTATTAGCGTTAGTAGCAATAGTTGATTCCATAAAAGTATTGTTTTGATTTTTAGTTTAGTTCCGCCAAAAGTACATTTTTTTTATTATCTAATAAAATAGAAAAATAAAAATAGATAAATCCATAAAATATCAACAAAATGCCAAAATATTGCACCTAATTCTAATCCTAAAAAATTTACTGAAGAATACTTTTTTGTTATATGATTATAAAATACAACCAGCAGCACAATAATTCCAGCTGCAATATGTGCTAAATGTACTAGCGTAATTCCGTAAATAAAAGATGATTTTACGGTACTTTGAGCGCCTGCAAAATACAAGCCTGAATTATACAATTCATTAAATCCTTCAAACTGAAAATAAATAAAACTTACACCTAAAATTAACGTTGAAGCTAAAAATAAAGTTGTTAATTGTCTATTTTCTTTTTTAATAAAAAATTTAGCCAACATAAAAGTAAGGCTACTTACAACTATTAATATTGTACTTGTAAAAAATGCATCGGGCAAATCAAAAGATACCCAATCATTACGTTTTCTACTTACAACATAAGCACTTGTTAAGCCTGCAAACATCATTGTCATACTAATCATTGAAACCCACAACATAGGTTTGGCTGACTTTCTTTTTGCTTGATTTAATTCTTGTTTTAATGTATTATCCATTTAATGTAAAAATTTATCTGCTACGTAAATTACCTGAATTAATGTTATGTACAAAACACTCGATAACATTAACTGCCTTGCTTCTTTATTTGTTTGATTTTTATACAATTTAACTGCATAAAACAACATTATACTTCCTAAAAGAAGCAAAATAACTGCAGTAATTGGGTAAATATAAAAACTTCCTGTTAATTTCAAAACTGGTATTATTGAAACAAGTAGTAAACAAATAGTATAAATTATAATTTGTACAACCGCTTTCTTATTTTTTTGTCCCATTGGCATTAAGTTAAAACCTGCCTTTTTATATTCATCATATTGTAGCCAAGCAATAGCCCAAAAATGAGGAAATTGCCAAAAGAACTGAATTAAAAATAACATCCCAGGTTCAATAGAAAAATTATTTGTAGCGGCTACCCAACCTAACATAAAAGGTATAGCTCCAGGAATAGCACCTATAAAAACCGACAGAGGTGTTATAGATTTTAAAGGTGTGTAAATACTTGTATATAAAAATATAGAAATTGCTCCAAATAAAGCACTTTTAGGATTAATACTATATAAAATTACCAAACCTAAAATTGTAAATGAAATTGCAATAAGCAACGCCATTGAAACATGCATTCTACCTGTTGGTAAAGGTCTGTTCATGGTTCTCTTCATTAAAGCATCGGTATCTTTTTCAATAATTTGATTAAATGCATTTGATGCACCAACCATTAAATAACCACCAATAGCAAGCATTACCAGTGTTGGTATATGAATTTTATCAACCGCTAATAAATAACCTGCTAACGATGAAAATACAACACTTAATGATAAACCAACCTTTGTTAGTTCTTTAAAATCATTAAATACTGCTGAAATATTCACATTAACAGTTCTCGAATTTGAAGTTATTTGCATTAAAATTAGTTAAAGTAAGTGCAAATATATTTTTTTATTAGAGAATTACAACCTAATAGTTAGTTGATTAAAAAAATAATTGAAATAATTTATAAAAAAGTCTTTGCAATTAGTTTAATTATTTTAAATTTGCACTCGCATTTGAGAGATTGAGTGTACGTTCTAAAAAATATGACTGCGAAAGTAGCTCAGGGGTAGAGCATCACCTTGCCAAGGTGGAGGTCGCGGGTTCAAATCCCGTCTTTCGCTCTACAATATAAAAATACCAATGCTGAAGTGGTGGAATTGGTAGACACGCTGGACTTAAAATCCAGTGGGCTGTAAGGCCCGTACGGGTTCAAGTCCCGTCTTCAGTACTAAAACTCTTGTTAATCGTTTGATTTTCAAGAGTTTTTTAGGTTTTATACTGACTCATTTGCTGAAAAAATTTCATGTAACTTCGTTACAACTATTTAAAAAACCAGAACCTCACTGCGTATAGAGGGGCGTTGCCCTACATAATTGTTAATTATAATAAATTGAATGAAAATATTTTAGAAAAGAAAAGTAGTTTATTTTCTAAAAAAATGATGAAGACAAAAAGTCTCCATCATTAATAATAATATTACATTTAAATACTATATGTTTTTATAAAGCACCTTCGTCATAAGCCTGCTCTCCGTGTAAAGCATCATCAAGTCCTGCTTGCTCATCCTCTTCAGATACTTTAACTTTTGTAGCAAAATTTATTACAATAAGCATTACATATGTGAAAACAAAAGCATAGGCTGAAGCTGCAATAACCGCAACAACTTCTTTTATAAAGAAAGCTGAATTACCTTCTAACAAACCAGATTGCCCATTAATAGTTGATGAGGCAAATATTCCTAACATAATTGTTCCAAAAACGCCACCCATTCCGTGTACACCCCATACATCAAGAGCATCATCCCAGCCCCATTTGTTTTTAAACTGTACTGCAACATAACAAAGTGAACCTGCCACAAGGCCTATAACCATAGCGGCCCATAAAGGTACAAAGCCTGCTGCTGGTGTAATAGTTGCTAAACCAGCAACAAAGCCAGTTAATAATCCTACAAATTTAGGTCGCCCTTCTCTAATCCATTCTATTATTAACCAAGTAACACCTGCTACTGAGGCGGCAACATCAGTATTTAAAAATGCTGTTGTTGTAATAGCATCAACTTGTAATTCACTACCAGCATTAAAACCATACCAACCAAACCACAATAAACCTGTTCCAATAGCAACTAAAGGAATACTGTTAGGAATCGATTTAGTATCTTTTCTTTTACCTACATAAATAACAGATGCTAAAGCTGCAAAACCTGCTGTTGCGTGAACAACAATACCTCCTGCAAAATCTAAAACGCCCCATTCGGCTAACAATCCACCACCCCAAATCATATGAACGAAAGGATAATAAACGAAAATTTGCCAAGCCACTAAGAAAATTAAATATGCCTTAAATGTAACTCTATTTACAAATGCTCCTGTAATAAGTGTAGGTGTAATAACTGCAAACATCATTTGATATGCAATAAAAATATAGGTCGGATACTTTCCTCCGGCACCAGAATAGGCATCGTCAAAAGCAATCCCTTTAAGGAAAGCCCAATCAAAATTACCAATAATTCCGCCTTCGCCTCCGCTAAAACATAGTGAATATCCAAAAGCTATCCATAAAATTGTGGTAATACCTAAAGATACAAATGTTTGCATCATTATACCTAAAATGTTTCTTTTCCCTGCTAAGCCTCCATAAAAGAAAGCCAGACCGGGTGTCATTAACATTACAAGACTTGTGCTAAGAATCATAAATGTTGTAGTTCCTGTATCAAAACCCATAATTATAAATTTATGTTATTATTAAATTAAAAAAATTGTATTTCTAAAATGAAAATCCAGCTACTAAATAAACTTTTTCTGCTTGTGGATTAGTTATTAGCGATACTGTTAATGGTAAATTATAATAGCTTGTTATTTTAATCTCTTTTGTAATGGTAATACCTAAATTTACGACACCCATATAATTGCCATAATATCCAGACTCGCCCTTATCTCTATCTACTTGAGTTAAGTTAGTTCCCATAAAAATATCAAAATGCTTAAACGAATACGTTAATTCGGCATAGGTAGAATATTGATTTTCTCCTACGGTTCCATCATCATTTATTTTTTTAGAATCGGCACCATATACATTGGTAGCAATCATTAGAGATAGAGGTAATTTTTCAGTTCCATTAAATGTAAGTGCTGCTTCGAAAACGTGACCTGTGGTCAATTTTTTGTAATCAAAATAATTTTGACTTACCAAATCGCTTTGAAAATAATAATCGGTTACCATTACAGTAAATATTTCTTTGTGAAAAGTGTATTTAATATATAAATCCGATTCCTGATAACCCTGAAAGTTAATAGCATAAGCACCCCAAGCTCCAATTGCAAATCCTGATTTACTATATTCAACACCTAGCTGAATACTTGGTGATGCTCCAAAATCTGTACCCCTCCACACATATCTGCTCATTAAATCACAACTAATACTAATTGGATTTTCTACTTCAGTACTGTCTTTTTGCGCATACAAACTACTTGATAGACTGAATATTATTGCCCATAAAACTATAAAACGATATTCTTTCATCTTTTAATTTTAAATTAAAGTATAAAGATGCAAGGAATATAGATTCTAGGCAATTGTGCTATTACGTATAATTAGATACGTGTTTTACGTAGTTTTATAATTCGATAATGTTATTTTTTATGGCAAATTTGACTAGATCGACTGTACTGTTTAGATTTAATTTACGCATAATACTTGTTTTGTGAGTTTCTACTGTTCTAATACTTATATTTAATTTTTTAGCAATATTGGGGTTATTTATTCCTTCTACAACATAAAGTAGTATTTCGTGTTCTCTTTTAGTAAGATTACTTAGTTTATCATTAGAAATGTTATTTCCGTATTTTGCGCTTTTAAGATAGCTTTTTAAAATAGTATCTGATATTGATTTACTAAAATATTCTCTACCATTATACACTTCATTTATAGCTTTTAACAGTTCTTTACGAGTTGTGTTTTTAGGTAAATAGCCATTTACTCCTGATTTAATTGCATTAAAAATAAAGTCTTCTGAGGTATACATCGACAACATCAACTTTTTTATTTTCGGGAAATTGGAGGATAGTATTTTTGAAACTTCTATACCCGACATCGTAGGTAAAGAAATGTCTAATAAAACAACGTCTGGGATTTGTGTTTTAAGCAAGTTGAAAAATTCGTAAGCACTTTGTGCCTCGCCAATTATCTCAATATTAGGGTTTTCTAATAATAAAGCTTTTATACCATCTCTCACTATTTGATGATCATCAACCAATATAATTTTTATCACATTCATCACTCTCAGTATTAATAGGGACTTCAATATTAATTTTTGTTCCTTTTAAAATTGCCGAAATTATTACAAGTTTACCAGATAATAAAGCAACTCTATCTTTAATATTATTTAATCCATTCGATTTTACAAATTTAGTTTTTGATTGGTCAAAACCACAACCATCATCTTCAATACTGATAGAAATAATATCTTCTTCAAACAAAAGAAGGATACTTGCATTTTTAGCCTTGGAATGCTTTATTATGTTTGTAAGTCCTTCTTGAATTATCCTAAAAAGATAAATTTTAACTTCTAAATTAAGATTTTTTCTAGAGCCCTCCACATTATACTGAATATGAATATCTGTTGTTTCTGAAATTTCGTTACAAATATTTCTTACGGAACTTGTTAAACCAAACTCCGACAAAGTTGCTGGCATTAAATTATTGGATATTCTACGTGTTTCTTCAATGGTTTGATCAAATAGAATGCTTAAATCGGCAAAGCTATCCGTTTTATGTATCAACTGGTTAAGGCAACTTTCGTATTTTAATTTTAAACCTATTAATAACTGCCCTAAACTATCGTGTAATTCTCTAGACAATCTTTGCCTTTCAGTTTCTTGACCATCAATTAAAGAACGTAAACTTTTTGACTTTTCAATTTCTAATTCTTTGGCTTGTGTTTTTAGCTTTTCAATCATCTGATTAAAAGTATCACTTAACTCGCCTATTTCATCGTTTGAATTATAATGTATCTCAACCTCGAAATTTCCTAATCCTACCTCATGAGCGGCTTGATTAAGTTTTTGAATAGGATATGTTATTTTTTTAGAAAGAACAATAATTACAATTAAAACAATGAGAAATATAAATATACTAATAAAAATTATTTCATTTCGTATTTTGTATATAGGGACTGTAACTTCCTTATAATCAATCTCTACAAAGATAGCCCAATTAAGATCTGGGATATTTATTTTATTATAAGAACTTAGAACTTTAACTCCTCGATAATCTTTTATAACTTTTGTGCCTGGTAAATTCACAAATGCAGAATCAACGGCTTCTGTTTCTACATAGGTGTTTAATATAGAATTAGTTTGAAATCGTGAAGAACTTCGCATCAAATAATCGTCTCCTACCAAATAGGATTCTCCCGATATTCCAAGCCCATTAGAAGGGTCGTTGTTTAACATTATTGAATCTATTGCGCTAGGGAGTATCTCAAACACAATTATTCCAATAGGGTTATTCTGCGAATCGGTTATTTTTGAACTTAAAGTAATATGAAATTGGCTTAAACTGTCTGTTTGAGAAAAATCATTTAAATAAACTGAATTACTTGCAATGGTGTTTTTCCATAATAAATTATAGTTAATATTATCTACCCCATTCGCTTTAACAGGGTATACAAGCTTGTTGTACCCTATAATATAAATATTATTATAGTATTCTTTCAATATTTCATTCACAAATGAGTTATTAAAATTATATGAATTATTATCAATAATATTAAACTCAGATGAATTATTTAATACATTAATTTCCCTTATAATACCTTGAATATCTGATGATGATGTTGCCAACTGAACATCCTTTTTGCAATTATAAAAGAAATTTTCTATTAAATTGGTCTTTATTACCCTAACAGAATTCATTTGACTAAAAGCCCTATCTAAAATTGCAATCTTGGCATTAAAAAAAGAATATGATGCCACAATAATAATTATAACAACACTAAGTAAAAATGATGCAATTATTAATTTATCTGTTATTGAAAATCTTCTCATATATAATCATCCAAAGATATATTTTATAATAGATTATTAAAATAATAATACTATTAAATATTGAATTATATTTATAAAGTAAAATACTTACAAACTCGTCAAATATACGTAAGCAACAAAGACTAAAAGATAATGCTGGCAGTCTACAATCACAGAAATCGTATGTATCTTTGGAGTAAATATAAAACCAATAAATCCCAGAAACTAAATTAATAACTACGTACATCCCAGTCGTTTATAGCAACTAAAAAGCAGGTTTATTCAAGTTGTAAGCCATTGCTGTGAGATGCATTACCTTGTTTGTTTGCTGTATTCCAATAGTGTTTATTTTTAGAAGCCCCTAAAAAAAGCAACGTTTATTACGTTATAACCTTGAATGTAGTATTTGTTCTAAATTACAATTTTTATTTCACCAAAGATAAAATTGATAAATGTTTAATATTAAACATTTAGTATAATTTTTAATTAAATTAATCCTAAACAATAGAATAATTTGTATTTTTAATTTTTATGATATTTTTTATATTTATGGATTTTAATATTCCCTTATTTGCTGGAATTATTGCTGCTGTTGTTCATGTAATTTCTGGTCCTGATCATTTAGCAGCTGTAACACCGTTTGCTATTGAAAGCAAAAAAAAGGCTTGGAAAGTTGGTCTTTTTTGGGGAATTGGTCATTTATTAGGAATGTTGTCAATTGGTGTTTTATTCTTACTTTTTAAAGAATTTATTCCTGTTGAAAAAATTTCAACTCATAGTGATAAATTAGTAGGTATATTGTTGATTGGATTAAGTATCTGGATTTTTATTCAACTATTCAGAAAAGAAAAAAATCATTCACATACGCATATTCATACTGAAAATAATGGTATTATTCACAAACATTCTCATCAACACTCTGAAGAAAGCTCACACAATCATCAACATTTAAATTTAAAACAAAATAATTTAGCTTCCTTATCCTTTGGATTTGTTCATGGTTTAGCTGGTATTGCTCATTTTTTATTGTTTTTACCCGTTTTAGGATTTACATCTAAACTAGCATCTACCGAATATATTATTGGGTTTGGAATTGGAACCATATTGGCTATGGTTTCTTATGCTATTGTTATTGGACATATTTCTCACACCTCAAAAAACAACCACAATAGCAACTTTTTTAGAGGAATTAGATTTGCAAGTGGTTTATTTGCTTTAATTATAGGTGTTTATTGGTTGTTTATGAATTAATTTAAGAATACTACAACACATCATAAAAATTAAAAAGAATTATAAAGCATCTGTAGAACGATAAAATTAAACTATATTTTACCCAAACACTCCACTATTAAATAAGTACCTGCTATATTGTTATTTCCTGCATACCAATTGGTTAGTGTTCCACCAGTTTTTCTTAGTTCAAATAAGGTATCAGTAACTGGTGCAACAAAAGCATAGCTTCCCTGATCACCAGCACTTTGATTCTGGGCGCTATCTGCAAATCCTCCTCCAGCAGTTCCAATTTTTGTTCCGTTAGTTGCATTAAAAATTGAATACCCATAATAGTTAGTTATACTAAGAGATCTTACATAACCATAAATTTTGTATCGGTAACCTCCTTTAAGCGTTACACGCCCTAGACTAGCTACTCCATTATTAACAGAATAATAGGCTGAAGTATAAAGCGTTATTAGCCCCATTGAATTGTTGGATGTGTGCGTAGTATTAAAAGGACAATGGTCTCCAGTTCCAAGGTAACTGGTTGAGTTGGATGATAAACTAAAAATTGCATATTGTTTTGCTGCTTCTAAATCGGCTAGTATATTATCTAACTGTGTTTGAGCGTTAGAGCTTAAACTATTTATGTACTGCAACTCTGTATTTGAAACAGTACCATCAGCTAATTTTACAGCATCAATACCCGTGGCTACTTTAGCATTGGTAACTTTTGAATTTCCTATAGTTAATGCTGTTGCACCTGTAACATCACCAGTATGTGTTGCATTGGTAACTTTTGCTGTATTAGCAGCGACACTAGTATTAGCAGAAACTCTAGCTTCTGTATAATATAAATTGGTAGTGCCTTCGGTGAGCGCATCTGTAGTTGTAGGTGCTGCAGCAGGCGTTATCCAACTTGCCAATCCAGTAGCATCAGACGTTAACACTTTTCCAACTCCTGGTGTACCACTTTCAATTTTTACCGTTCCTGAAACTTCATAATTCCCGTTTATTCTAATTAAATTGTTATCAAATTCACCATAAATTAGAGGGGTTGCTGAGCTTGAGTTCTCAATATATAACTTATTGTTAAATGCCTGACTGCTTGATAAATAACCAGCATAATTACCCAGTAAAACATTACCTGAACCATTCGTTTGATACCCCGCATGAGATCCTAGTACTACATTATCACTACCAAAATTAAGGAAATTTGCATAGCTCCCAATTACAGCATTATTGCTTCCTGTAGTCGTGTGAGGTGATGCTTGATATCCGACACCTACATTATCAGTTCCAGATGTATCGTTATATAACGCATTTATACCTACACTCGTATTCTGATTCGCACCATCATCATTAAATCCAGTACCGCCAAGAAAAATACTTGAACCATCACTTTTACCATCATAAAGGCCATTAATACTGGTTGCTCCTATCTGTTTTTCCCAAGCAGTACCATTATTAACATATAAACCCGGTATAACATCACCTGCTGTGGCTGTGTTATACACCACCATACCTGCAACATGTGCTGCCAGCGGACTAGCAGATGTTGTACTAGTTAATGCCACACGTGGTGGCAAAAACCCTTTGTTGGTA
>NZ_JASFZF010000110.1:0-18788 GCF_046055765.1 Lutibacter sp.
AGGAATTCTTCTAAATGTTTGTTTAATAACTATAATTAAATGACTTGTGAATCGTTTCCATAAAAACTAAAATTTTCCTTCAGCGCTATTAATGGCAACATGGAATAAAGTTATAAATACTACTCAAAATTAGGTTTACGTTTTTCTAAAAATGCGGTTGTTCCTTCTTTAAAATCGTTAGTTCCAAAACTTTCTCCAAATTGCTCAATTTCTACATTAAAACCGTTTACATTAGTTTCGAAATTTGCATTTACTGATTTTATTACAGCTGAAATTGCAACTGATGAATTTCGCATAATTTTATTGGCTAATTTTTCGCATAATGGTAATAATTCCTCTTGTTCTACAACATAATTTACCAATCCCCAATCTTTAGCTTCTTCAGCAGAAATCATTCCAGCAGTCATTATCATTTCCATGGCTTTACCTTTTCTAACTAATTGTGGTAAACGTTGTGTACCTCCATAACCCGGAATTACACCTAACGAAACTTCAGGTAAACCCATTTTTGCATTGCTACTTGCTACTCTAAAATGTGAAGCCATTGCTAACTCTAAACCACCACCTAAAGCAAAACCATTTACAGCTGCAATAACTGGAATACTTAAATTTTGAACAAAATTGAATAATATTTCTTGGCCTTTTCTAGCCAATTCTGCACCTTCTTCTATAGAATAATCAGCAAATTCAGAAATATCGGCACCTGCAACAAAAGCTTTTTCTCCACTTCCTGTTATAATAATTACTTTCGCATTTTCTTCTAAATACTTAAATGCTTCATGCAATTCTTCTATTGTGGTTTTGTTTAATGCATTTAATTTTGAGGGTCTGTTTATAGTAATAATTGCTAAATTATCTTTTTGCTCTACTAATATATTTTCGAAATTCATAAAATTAATTTTTAGGTAATACTATTTTAAAAACGGTTCCTTTATTTAGTTGTGTTGTGAAAGTTATTGTTCCATTATATGCTTCAATAATATTTTTTACCATTGGCAAGCCTAAACCCATTCCGCTAGATTTTGTTGTAAATTTAGGTTCAAATACACGTTCTTTATCTTCCTCAGAAATTCCCTTCCCATTATCAGAAATTTTTATAATTACATTCCCATTATCTTGAGCTACAGATACTTCTATTTTTTTATTTTTTACTCCATCTAACGCATGTGCCGCATTTTTAACCAAATTAGTAATCACTCTAATTAATTGTGTTTTATCTAATTCTGAAATAATTTCTTTTTGTTTAGGAAAATATGTTATATAATCTTCCGTAAAAATATCTAATGCATGTTTAACAACTTCAACCACATTTAATTCTTCACATTTTTGAGTTGGCATTTTTGCAAAGTTTGAAAATGCTGATGCAATAGAACTCATAATATCTATTTGTTGAATTAGTGTTTTACTAAATTCATTAATTTTTTCGTGAATTTTTGGATCATTTTTATCAAACTTTCTCTGAAAACTTTGAACCGTTAAACGCATTGGAGTTAACGGATTTTTAATTTCGTGTGCTACTTGTTTCGCCATTTCTCTCCAAGCTTGTTCTCGCTCTCCTTTTGCTAGTTTTACCGCACTTTCTTCAAGCTCATCAATCATTGCATTATATGCATTAACTAGTGTAAATATTTCTGTACTAGCATCTTTTAAAATAATTTTTTCATTACGTTCACTTAAACGTGTATGACTCATTTTATCAGTAACCGCTTTTATTGAACGTGTAATATAACTTGAAATAAAATAAGCTAAAAAAATTGCCAGTGCAAACATTAATACATACACCATTAACAACCGGTACAAAAACTCTATTAAATCTCTATTTTGCGTAGTGTTGTCCTGTAAGTATTGTAAATTTAAAATACCTATTGGTTTAAATTTATTGTCTGTAATATAACTAAATGACGATTGAAACGTATTACCATTAATTGATTTAGTATTTATAACACGATGTTCAAAATTTTGTGAGATTTTATTTAAAATGGGATCTGATAACTTCATTGGTGCATCATTTTTCACAAATCCAGATTGTGAACTTTTTACCATCACACCTTTTAAATTATAAATATTAATTTTCAGATTCTCAACATCTGAAATTTCATAAATTTTATCTTTAAATATGGCTGCTAAATTTTCTTCAATAATTTCATAGGAATTTTGAGAAGAATTTAACCAATAATTTATAGTTGCTTTAACAGATTCTACTTTTCTATTTAACCTTCCTTCATTGTATTCATTGGTTTGTTCCTTATATTGATAAATTGTAACAGCAGCAATTAATACTGATGCTAATAATACCAATAATATCATTGATAAAAATATTCGAATACGTAATGAAAGTTGTTTAATTTTCATGTTATAATTTGAAGTAAATATAAGCAATAAATTTAATGCTATGAAACAATAAACATACCAAGAACCTTAATTATACTATGAATTTTAATTCTTGTTTCTTTTTCGAAACTTTTTAATTGAAGGCGAAGTAATATAAAATAAATAAAATCCTGAAAAAATTGTTGAAATTCCTAAGATTGAAAAAATACGGAGTACCCAATTAGTTATATGATCTCTTGTTGTATAATCCATCGTATGCAACATCCATAAAAAATCAAAACGTCTCCAATTGTTATTTCTAACACTCGTAATTTGCCCTAACTCTGTTGAAACATAAATGGTAGTTTTGGTAGGATGATCTAATGTGAAAGCATATGCTGGCAATGGTTTTTCCCTATATTCATGATGTGCATTTGTAGTATGTTTTTCTAAAAATTTAGCCTTTAAAATTGGTATTGGCTCTTTTAATTGCAGTTCTGCTAATTCTAAACATTCTTGTCCTGTGAAAGCCTCACGTAACTTTCCAGTTTCAGCTTCAATTAATTGAATTTTTAATTCATTATTTTTAAAGTATCTGAATTGTACTAATGGTTTACCAAAAGCTTCAACTAAGTTAAGTGAATGAACCGAGTCTATTGTTACTTCCATTTCTAAGGAGTCAATTCCTTTTTGAATTATTGAAAAATCTACAAATGGAAAATATTTTTTTTCTTGTTTTAATAATGTTTCACCATGAACATCATCCATATTATTCCAACTAAAATACAAACCTCCAAGCGTCCAAAATAAAAATTGAATACCAATAAACACACCCAAATACCGATGTGCTTTTCTAGTATTATAATTGATGTTGTTTTTTAGCTTCATTTATATTTTAGCTTTAATATAATCAGTATAAACGTTAATAATGCTGTAACACTATTAGCAACAATCATAGAAAAACTATTTAAATGAATACCATAGATTAGCCATAATAAAATTCCAATAAACATCGCTAAATACATTGTTAATGATAGGTTACCAACAGATTTTGTTTTCCATGTCTTATAAACCTGTGGCACAAAAGACGATGTTGTTAAAACTGCAGCTATAAGCCCTATTATTTCGTATTTATCTATCATTAAAATTAACCAACAATATTTACAATTTTACCAGGAACCACAATCACTTTTTTAGGTATGCGCCCTTGCAATTGAGCTTGTGTTTTTTCGTGAGCCATCACTGCTGCTTCAATTTCATCTTTCGATAAATCTAACGACAATTCTATTTTAAAGCGCATTTTACCATTAAAAGAAACAGGATACTCTTTGCTGCTTTCTATTAAATATTTTGCTTCAAATATTGGAAAATCAACCGTTGAAACCGATGTTGCATGCCCTAATTTAGACCATAACTCCTCAGAAATATGTGGAGCATAAGGTTCAATAATAATTGCTAAAGGTTCTAAAATTGCACGTTTATTACATTTTAAAGCAGTTAACTCATTCACCGCAATCATAAATGTAGAAACAGAGGTATTGAAAGAGAAGTTAGCAATATCTTCTTCCACTTTTTTAATAGTTTTATGCAATGTTTTTAACTCGTCTTTTGTTGGTTCATCGTCAGAAACAGAAAATTCGTCATTGACAATATATAATTTCCATAATTTTCTCAAGAAACTATAAACCCCTGATATTCCTGAGGTTTTCCAAGGTTTTGATTGTTCTAAAGGCCCTAAAAACATTTCAAATAAACGTAAACTATCTGCTCCGTATTCCTCACATATTTGATCAGGGTTTACAACATTGTATTTTGATTTACTCATTTTTTCCACCTCACGACCCACAATATATTTATCATCTTCTAAAATGAATTCAGCATTTTTAAATTCTGGTCTCCAGTTTTTAAAAGCTTCAATATCTAATTCATCAGCTGCATTTACAAAAGATACATCAGCGTGGATTGGCGTAAAACTAGTCCACTCTTTTTTAGGTGCATTTGCTACTTCACATGCACTCAGTAAATTTACATTTTCTTGTATTACTTCTGTCTTTTTGTTTGTGCCCATTGCAGTTCTTTCCTTAATGATGTTTTCCATTAAGTTTTTGCTCACAAAAATTGTTTTTTTAGATAAATCAGAACCATTTCCTTTTCCAAACTCCCAACGATAAACAAAAGCAGAAGTTCCTGTAATCATTCCTTGATTGATTAGCTTTTTAGCATATTCATCAACAGGTAAAACACCTTTATCAAATAAGAATTTTTGCCAAAAACGAGAATATAATAAGTGCCCTGTTGCATGCTCACTACCTCCAATATATAAATCTACATCTTGCCAATATTCTACAGCTTCTTTGCTAACAAATTCTTCACTATTGTTAGCGTCCATATATCTATTAAAATACGATGAACTTCCTGCCCAACCCGGCATAGTATTTAATTCTAATGGAAAAATAGTTTCATCATTAATTTCATCATTTGAAACAACTTTATTTTTAACGGTATCCCAAGCCCAAATAGTTGCATTTCCTAATGGTGGTTTTCCATCTTCAGTAGGTAAATATTTCTCAACTTCAGGTAGTACAATTGGTAAATGTTTTACATCAATCATTTGAGGTAATCCATTTTTATAATATACAGGAAAGGGTTCTCCCCAATAACGCTGACGACTAAAAACAGCATCGCGTAAACGGTAATTAATTTTTCCATAGCCAAAGCCTTTTTGTTCCATTTCAAAAATGATACGTTTCATGGCCTTTTTATAGGTCAATCCATTTAAAAAATCGGAATTTGCAATTTTTACACCTTCTTTTGCTGAACAAGCTTCTTGGGAAATATCAACACCTTCAAAAATATTTGGTATTTCTAATCCGAAGTGTTTTGCAAATGCATAATCACGTTCATCACCACAAGGAACCGCCATTACTGCTCCGGTTCCATATCCTGCTAACACATAATCTCCTATCCAAATTTGAATTTTATCTCCAGTAAAAGGATGTTTTGCATACGCGCCAGTAAACACACCTGAAATGGTTTTTACATCGGCCATTCGTTCTAATTCACTTCGCTTTGCTGTTGCTTTTACATAAGTATCAACCGCATCTTTTTGAGCCTCAGTGGTTATTTTTGAAACCAATTCATGTTCTGGTGCTAATGTCATAAAACTAACTCCATAAATAGTGTCAGGTCGTGTCGTAAATACAGATATTTCAAATTCTAAACTTTTTTCAGTTGCTAACTTATCTTTATGGGCTGTTTTATTTGAATGTACTGGGAATTGTAACGCCAAATCTATTTTAGAAACAACAACCACTGAATTTTCTAACACTTCATCATCACTAATTCTTATAACATTAAAGCCTTCATTTTCAAAATACTTAGTTCTTGCTTCTTCATCTTCTTTTCCTAAAAATTCAACAATTGTATTTTTCGCTAAGCATACAAAATCCACCAAAAAGGTACCAATGGTATACTTAGTTCTAAATTTTGATGCTCCTTTTTTCTTTCTTAAAATATCCCATATCAATGCTTCTGCTTTAGAAGGATTAGAACGTTTTATTTTTAGAGCCTCAATCTCTTTGAAAGATAATGTTACACTTTTATTCTCAGAGCTAGCAGCTGATAAAACCTTAAATGTTACCATGGCTCCTTCTGAACGACCAATCCAGTAAGTTTGAGAATCTTTTAATGGTTGTGGCCAATCTATTTTAGCTAAGCCATCTAACAATCGTTGTGCATACGCAGTAATTCGCATACTCCATTGCATCATTTTTTTACGAATGACTGGATGACCTCCGCGTTCTGATACACCACCTACAATTTCATCATTTGCCAATACTGTTCCTAATGCAGGACACCAGTTCACTTCAGTTTCAGATAAAAATGTTAAACGATATTGTAATAGTATTTTTTGTTGTTGTTCTTCTGAATAATTTTGCCAAACTAATGCAGTAAAAACCTCAATATCTTCATCACAAGCAGCTTTTACCGCTGCATTTCCTTCCGAAGAAAAAATTGAAATTAACGTTGAAATATCTTCTGCTTTATCAGTTTCTTTATTGTACCAAGAATTAAATAATTGAGTAAAAATCCACTGTGTCCATTTATAATAATTAGGATCAGAAGTACGAAATTCACGAGACCAATCGAATGAAAAACCAATTTTATCTAATTGTTTACGATACGTTCTAATATTAGCTTCAGTTGTAATTGAAGGATGTTGCCCAGTTTGAATGGCATATTGTTCAGCTGGCAAACCAAATGAATCATATCCTTGTGGATGCATTACATTAAAACCTTTATGTCGCTTGTAACGTGCATAAATATCTGATGCAATGTAACCTAGCGGATGCCCAACGTGCAAACCTGCGCCAGAAGGATAAGGAAACATGTCTAATACGTAAAATTTTGGCTTTTCTGAATTATTTTTAGCTTTAAAAGTTTGGTTTTCTGCCCAATATTTTTGCCAATTCTTCTCAATTTCTCTAAAGTTATATTCCATCTGTACTTAATTCCATTTTTAAAAACGCAAAGTTACGTTTAAAATAGAAAATATTAAAGTCTATTTTAAACATCTATTTCAAGTCATTAATTTTGTAACTTCGAGAAAAATAAATCCTAAAAAATTAAAAATGGCTAAAGAAATTGGGTTGGTACTTTCAGGAGGTGGTGTTCGTGCTATTTCTCATATTGGATTGATAAAAGTTTTACTTGAGAACGATATTATTCCTGTAAATATTTCCGGAACAAGTGCAGGTGCTTTGGTAGCCGCATTGTACGCTGCAGGACATTCTACTGAAGAAATGATGGATTTTTTTATTGAAACTCCGCTCTTAAAACTATCCCTTTACGCTCATAATAAACCCGGAATTATGGATAGCGATAAATATGTTTTTTATTTTGATAAGTATTTCCCTTATAATTCTTTTGAAAGTTTAAAATATCCTTTAACTGTTACAGCTACCAACTTAATTAATGGAAAATTAGAATATTTTAATTCTGGAGAATTGATAAAACCGCTCATTGCATCTTCCGCATTGCCTCCTGTTTTTTCTCCTGTTGAAATTAATGGAAATTTATATTCCGACGGAGGTATTTTAAATAATTTCCCAATTCAACCGCTACAAGATAAAATTAAAAATATTATTGGGAGTTTTGTAAATCCGGTAGATTTGATTGATAAATCTGAAATAAATTCTTCTTTAAAACTTTTGTACAGAGTGTATCATATTGGATTGGATGCCAATAACAATGCTAAATTTAAAAAATGTAATTATGTGTTTTCTCCACCCAACATTGAAAAAATTGGAGTTTTAGATTCAAAAATTATTCACAAATCTTTTCAAATGGGCTATGACCATGCCCAGCGTGAAATTGAAAAAATATTAGCATCAATAGATTAAAGTATTTAGTTATAAAATCTATTTTACAAAAATAAGTTTAAGTAACTTCATATTTCGTACTTTTCAAACTTCAATAAAACTAGTACAAAATTGATTAAAAATTTACATAAAGCACATGCTGCCCTACTCGGTGCAAACCTTATTTATGGTGCAAATTTCTTAATAGCAAAAGGTATTATGCCTGCAAAAATTGGACCATCTGCATTTGTTCTTTTAAGAGTTATTGGTGCTGGATTGCTTTTTTTATTTATTAAATCTTTTATAAAGGAAAAAGTTGATAAGAAAGATTTTAAACTTTTTATTCTTTGTGGGTTATTAGGAGTTTCTGCTAATATGTTGTTGTTTTTTCATGGATTAAGTTTAACATCTCCTATTGATGCGTCAATAATTATGACCTCTACTCCTGTAATTGTTCTTATATTAAGCGCTTTTATTTTAAAAGAAAAAATTACCGCTAATAAATATATTGGTATTTTTATTGGTGCTATTGGTGCTTTTATTTTAATTTGGTTTGGGAAAAAATCTGGTGGAACTAGTTCATTTACTGGAAATTTATTTGTGTTTTTAAATGCTACTTCTTATGCAACTTATTTAGTATTGGTAAAACCCTTAATGAAAAAATACAAAGCAATAACCGTTATTAGCTGGATATTTTTCTTTGGATTTCTTTTTGTTTTTCCGTTTGGGATAAAAGATTTGTTAATAACAAATTTTGATGTTTGGAATTTAAACACATTTCTTTCAATTGCTTTTGTAATTATAGGGACTACCTTTTTAACATACTTATTTAATATTTATGCGCTTAATTATGTATCGCCATCGGTAAGTGGTAGTTATATTTATTTACAACCCGTTTTAAGTTTTATTATGGTAAGTATTTATGCCTTTTCTTTAGGCCATAAAGAATATGCTGAAGATATTAATTTGATTAAAATTGCAAGTTGTTTCTTGGTAATTCTTGGTGTTTTTATGATTAGTAAAAAATCGAAAACAAAACTAATTTAAAGCGTGTGCTTTTATTTCTTGGGGCGACAAACAGTTGTAAATAAAATTATTTATAGGTGTTGGAACCCCTAATTCAATTCCCATTTTAACAATCGTTCTATTTTGTACTTCTATTTCTGAAGGTTTCCCTTCCATCATATCTCGTTGTAAAGAGGAAGTTGTTTCGTAGGGTTGAGATTCAATAAGTTGAAATTGTTTTACTGAATACGCTAAATTAGCAACCACAATCTGTGTTGCACTTTCCTTTCTTTTTAGTTTTAAAAAAATATTTTTTAACTAAAAATCCGAGTGCTAACAAAAGTGCTATGTATACTAAAATGTCTTGCATTAACTAAAAATATTAAATACTATAATTGCAGATATATATGCCAATAACCCCATACCTACTAATTGAAGAATAGGCCATTTCCAACTATTTGTTTCACGCTTTACAATTGCTAATGTACCTATACATTGCATAGCAAATGCATAAAATATGAGTAAAGACATTCCCGTTGGAAAATCAAAACGCTTTTTACCTGTAACAGGATTTATTTCTGCTGCCATACGCTGTTTTATTGTACCTTGATTTTCACTATTATTATCAACATTATATATGGTCGCCAATGCACCTACAAAAACTTCACGAGCTGCAAATGAACTAATTAAAGCAATCCCTATTTTCCAATCGTATCCCATTGGTTTAATTACGGGCTCTATAGATTTCCCCATATATCCTATATATGAGTGTTCTAATTTATAAGATGCTACTTTTTTCTGAAGCATTATTCCCGATAATTCTTTATTTTCTTGTTTAGATGTTACAAACTCATTTGCATTTTTAAATTTTGCAGGGCCATTTGAAGCTAAAAACCACAATACAATTGAAATTGCCAATATAATTTTTCCAGCACCAAAAATAAAAGCCTTTGTTTTTTCAACAACTTCATAAAAAATATTCTTTATTGAAGGTATTTTATAGTTTGGCATTTCAATTATAAATAAACTTTTGCCCTTAATTTTTAGTGTACTATTTAATAATACTGCCGATAAAATAGCTGCTGTAAAACCTAGCAAATATAAAGCCATCATTGTTAGCCCTTGAATATTAAGGATTCCTAATACACGTTTATCTGGTATAATTAAAGCAATTAAAATAGCGTACACAGGCAAACGAGCTGAACAAGTTGTAAAAGGAATTACTAAAATTGTAATTAATCGCTCTTTCCAATTACTAATATTTCTTGATGCCATAATTGCTGGAATAGCACAAGCAGTACCTGAAATTAATGGAATAACACTTTTACCGCTCATTCCAAATTTTTGCATAATTTTATCCATCAAAAATACCACACGACTCATATAGCCAGTTTCTTCAAGAATAGAAATAAATGTAAATAAAATAGCAATTTGCGGTATAAATATAACTATACCTCCAACACCCGGTATAATACCTTCAGTAATTAAATTTGTGAATGTTCCTGGTGGTAATACTGATTTTGCCCAAGAGCTTAAACTTGCAAATGCACCATCAATTAAATCCATTGGATAAGTAGCCCAATCAAAAATTCCCTGAAAAATAAATAATAATATGAGGGCAAAAATAACATACCCAAAAATTTTATGAGTTAGTATTCTATCTAATATCCCTCGAAGGTCTGACGCTTTAGATTTATCAATACTAAAACTATCTTTTAAAACATTATTTATTAACTGATATCTTAATATGGTTTCTTTGTGTTGATATCTTTTAATACAGTCTATATCTTCTCTAAATTTTAAGACTAATTTTTTTTGATTCTCATTCAAAAAGTCAAACTCATTATTCTGAGTTATTAACAACCAAGATTTATATAAAGGAAACTCCGGAAAAGCATTTTTTAGTCTCGTAAAATAATCTTTATCTATTCTATCTGTTATTTTACTAATTGGATTTGTATCTAAATTTTTATAAGCTAAAATTGTAGACTTTAATTCTTCAATTCCAATTTTTTTTCTTGCACTTGCTAAAACTATTTTTGTGTTGAGGCTATCTTCTAATTGTTTTACATTAATATCAATTCCTTTTCTTTTCATTTGATCAACCATATTGATTACCAAAATTGTTGGAATATTTAAATCTTTTAATTGTGTAAATAAAAGTAAATTTCGTTTGATATTTTCAATTTCTACAACAACTACAAATACATCAGGATAACTATCACTTTTCTCATTTAATAAGGTGTCAAACACCAATGTTTCATCTAATGAGGTAGGATTAATACTATAGGTTCCAGGTAAATCTGTAATTTCAGCTTTAATTGTATTGCTTAGCTTACATACACCTTGCTTTTTTTCAACAGTAATTCCAGGATAATTTCCTACCTTTTGTTTTAAACCCGTAAGTTGATTAAATAATGAGGTTTTACCTGTGTTAGGATTCCCTATTAAAGCAACTTTTACAACCTTATCATTACTCATTAATTGAACTATTACTAACTATAGATATTTTTTCAGCAGTTTCTTTTCTAATGGCTAAATGACTTCCATTAACCTTTATATATAAAGGATCTTGCATTGGTGCTCTTTGAATTAATTGTACTTCAATTCCGGGTAAACAACCCATTTCAAGTAATTTTAAAGGTATATTGTCTAAACAAAGTTTTTCTATAAAAGCTTTTTCACCAATTTTTAAATTTGCAATAGTTTTAAACATTATTAAGACTAATTATAAATAGTTAGGTGACAAATATACTAAATTAGAATCATTCTAAACAATGACAAATATCACTAATCCTTAAATTCGTTTTGTAATATTCTAATATCAGTTATTAAACGCTGAATATCATTATCATCAGTCCCATCATAAAAACCTCTAATTTGTCGTTTTTTATCAACCAATACAAAGTTTTCGGTATGTACAAAGTCCTGTAAACCGCCATCTCCTTCATCTAAAACTGCAAAATAACTTTTACGAGCTAACTTATAAATATGTTTTTTATCTCCTGTTGTAATATTCCATTTTGAATCAATCACACCCTTTTTATCTGCATATGCACGTAAAACAGAAATACTATCAATAACAGGTGTTACTGAATGTGACAAAAACATAATATCATCATCATTTATAAAAATATCTTGTAGTTTACCCATATTATTGGACATTATAGGACAAATAGTTGTGCATCTAGTAAAGAAAAAATCGGCTACATAAATTTTGTTTTTATAATTTTCCTGAGTAATAATATCACCATTTTGATTAATTAATTTGAAATCAGCAACTTTATGATTTCTTCGAATATGAACTACACTTTCATCAACTAACTTTGGGTTTACATCCGAAGGGTTATAAATTGGCAATCTTTTTTCAGGTGTTAATAATGTATAAATTGCATAAATCATAAAAACTGAAAGCAACCCCATAATGGCTAGCGTAGGAATTGATTTTTTAAAAAATTGAAGATCCATTATATTATAATTTTTAAAAAACAAATTTACTATAATTACATTTCATAGTAACGCTACTATTTTAAAACTTTGTTAAAACTAATAGTTCCTATGTTTTTGGGTTTTACAACTGTATTTAAAACCGTACATTTGTGCGATTTTATTTTTGAATATATATATGGAAATAGTAATAAAAGCTACACAGTTTATTTTAAGTTTATCATTTTTAATTGTTTTACACGAATTAGGGCATTTTATTCCTGCTAAAATATTTAAAACACGTGTTGAAAAATTTTACTTATTTTTTGACTATAAGTTTTCTTTAGTTAAAAAGAAAATTGGTGAAACTGTATATGGTATTGGATGGATTCCTTTAGGAGGTTATGTTAAAATCTCAGGAATGATTGATGAAAGTATGGATACAGAGCAAATGAAACTGCCTGCGCAACCTTGGGAATTTAGATCTAAGCCTGCTTGGCAACGCTTAATAATTATGTTGGGTGGTGTTATTGTAAATTTCATATTAGGTATTCTTATTTACATTATGATTACTTTTGTTTGGGGTATTGATTTTGTTAAACCAGAAGGTGTAAAAGAAGGTTTTGCTGTGCATGAATCTTTTAAAGAATATGGATTTAAAGATGGTGATAAAATCACAAAATTTAATGGTGTGGAACCATTAGACGTTACGGACGTAAACAAACACTTATTTTTAAGAAATATAACTTCTTTGGAAGTAATCCATAAAGGTGGAACAAGTGAAACAATAAATATTCCTGAAAATATTGGAGAAATTATGTGGGAAAATGGCGTTATGAAACCATTCTTACCAATTTCACTGCCAATTATTGCAGCCGTAGAAGCTGGGTCTCCTGCTGAAAAAGCAGGATTACTAAAGAACGATAAAATTATTTCTGTGAATAACACACCTGTTTTTTTCTGGCACGAATTCACACAATTAGTACTAGCCTCAAAATCTGATCTCAACATTTCATTTGAAAGAAATGGAAATATTAATAATTTAACAATTACTCCAAGAGAAAACAGAACAATTGGTGTGCTGCAAAATGGTTTAAACTCTATTACTATTAAGCACAAAGATTATTCTTTTTTAGAAAGTATTTCTACAGGAAATTCAATAGCTATTTGGACTTTGAAAGATTATATTACTCAATTTAAATATGTGTTTACTAAAAAAGGCGCAACTAGTATTGGTGGGTTTATTGCAATTGGAAATATTTTCCCTTCTACTTGGAGCTGGCAAGCATTTTGGAGTATCACAGCCTTTTTATCAATAATGTTAGGATTTATGAATTTACTACCAATTCCAGCATTAGATGGTGGACACGTAATGTTCACTTTATACGAAATGATAACTGGAAGAAAACCAAACGACAAATTTTTAGAATATGCTCAAATTACTGGATTTGTTCTTTTAATAGCGCTACTTCTTTTGGCAAATGGAAATGATATTATAAAGTTATTTTCTTAAATAAGGTATAAAGTTTAGTTTCAATAAAAAAATTGTTAGATATTCACTTTTAAAAGTAGCTATTTAAATATTAAAACAAAAAAAATCCTCGTGTTAAACGAGGATTTTTAATTATATATCTTTATGAAATTTAGTCGGTAAGTATAATAACTTTATTTTCTTTCATTTCAATAGTACCACTTTTAATTGGTAATGTATACTCTCCTTTATTGTTCAAAAATTTACTTTCATACTGTTCATCAATATTCACATTTTCACCTTTAAATTTAATCAAACCTTTTACAAGTAGTGATACAATTGGCGCGTGATTATTTAACATTTGAAACTCTCCATTAATACCCGGAACCGATATTAAATCTACATCCGTTTTTAATAAAGTTGCTTCTGGTGATACTATTTCTAAAATCATTTTTCTTAGTTTTTAGTTGTTAGTTTTTAGTTGTTAGTTTTGTTGAAATCAACTTAACACTTAAAACTCAAAACTTTTTATGCTTCTGCTAACATTTTCTCACCAGCATCAATTGCATCTTGAATTGATCCTCTTAAATTAAATGCAGCTTCCGGATATTTATCTAATTCACCATCTAAAATCATATTAAATCCTTTAATAGTGTCTTTAATATCAACCAACACACCTGGTATTCCAGTAAATTGTTCTGCAACATGGAATGGTTGAGATAAGAAACGTTGAACTCTACGAGCTCTATGCACAGCTAATTTATCTTCTTCTGATAATTCTTCCATACCTAAAATAGCAATAATATCTTGTAATTCTTTATAATGTTGCAATAATTCTTTTACACGTTGAGCACAATCATAATGTTCGTTTCCTAAAATATCAGCAGTTAAAATTCTAGAAGTAGAATCTAAAGGATCTACTGCTGGGTAAATACCTAACTCTGAAATTTTACGGGATAATACGGTTGTTGCATCTAAATGTGCAAATGTTGTTGCTGGAGCTGGATCGGTTAAATCATCTGCCGGTACATACACCGCTTGTACAGATGTAATTGAACCATTTTTAGTTGAAGTAATACGCTCTTGCATTGCTCCCATTTCTGTAGCTAATGTTGGTTGGTAACCTACTGCAGAAGGCATACGCCCTAATAATGCAGAAACCTCAGATCCTGCTTGAGTAAAACGGAAAATATTATCTACAAAAAATAATACATCTTTTCCCTGTCCTTCACCTGCACCATCTCTAAAATATTCAGCAATAGTTAATCCAGATAATGCAACACGAGCACGAGCTCCTGGTGGCTCATTCATTTGTCCGAAAACAAACGTTGCTTTTGATTCTCTCATTCCTGCTTTATCTACTTTAGATAAATCCCATCCTCCTTCTTCCATAGAATGCATAAAGTCATCACCATATTTAATAATACCTGACTCTAACATTTCTCTTAAAAGGTCATTTCCTTCACGAGTTCTTTCTCCTACACCTGCAAATACAGATAAACCACCGTGACCTTTTGCTATATTATTAATTAACTCCATTAATAATACTGTTTTACCAACACCGGCACCACCAAATAAACCAATTTTACCACCTTTTGCATAAGGTTCAATTAAATCTATTACTTTAATTCCTGTGAATAAAACTTCTGTTGAAGTAGATAAATCTTCAAACTTTGGTGCTTGCCTATGAATTGGCAATCCATTTTTACCCTCTTTTGGTAAATTACCTAATCCATCAATTGCATCTCCAATTACGTTAAATAAACGTCCATAAATATCCTTTCCAATTGGAACTTGAATAGCATCTCCAGTAGCAACAACTTCAGTTCCTCTACTTAATCCATCTGTTGAATCCATTGATATGGTTCTTACAGAATTCTCACCAATATGAGATTGAACTTCTAATACTAACAATGAACCATCTTTTCTTGTAATTTCTAATGAATCATACAATTTTGGAAGTTCAGCGCCAGATTCAAACTCAACATCAATAACTGGACCAATAATCTGTGCAACTTTACCTGTAACTTTTGCCATTATTTAACTGTTTATTTTTTAGATATTTAACCTTTTTGAGGTTATCCTCAATTTTAAAGTTGCAAAGATAGTTTTTTGATTTAATTTTTAAAAAAAATTATACCTTTTTTTAAAAAAAGAAACGCTCTAAAAATTTAGAGCGTTTTCTTAAATAATATATTATAATGTATTATGGATTAATAGTCCAAGACACATAGTACTGAGAACCTATGCTACCAACACCTGGTGCACTTACATATTCTTTACCTCCAAGATTAGCTCCACCTATTTTAAAGGTAGATTTAAATGATGGTACTGAATAATTAATTTGTGCATCTACAACTGTACGAGCATCAACCATTGTGTCAACAAATGATGACTCCCACATGTATTCATCACTCCATCTCACATTTACATTAAATCCTAGATTTTCAACTAGTTCTGTGTTTCCAAAAGAAAATTTAACTTTATTTTCTGGCGTATTGAATCCTGCTTCATAATCAGGATCTGTACTTTGGTCAAAATCTAATTTTGCGTATGTATAGCTAAGTCCTAAATTATAATTCCCAAAGATTTTAGATGTAACACCTATACTACCTCCATAAGATGATATATCAGCTGGTGAGTTTGTGTAAATTTGAAAAGCTTTAAACTCTCCTTTACTTAAAGCAATTGCAGCTGGAGGTGCTGGCATAGCCCCTGGTACAAAATCAGAAAAATCTGCTTTACCATATAAAGGAACTAAAACTGTTTTATTTCCTATAAAATCTTCATACTGGTTGTAATAAGCACTCATATCCAATGCTAATCTTCCAAACCCAGCTCTATATCCAATTTCATAAGCTGTTACTTTTTCTGGTTTAACAAATTTAAAATTTGCTTTTTCTGGTGCTCCAGATAATACTGAAGATAATGAGAATGCATTTTCATAAGCATCCCTACCAGATAGAGTTACGCTGCTAATACCTCCATTAAAAAGTTGACCAGTTGGACTAACTGCAAAAGAAGGAGTAGTATATCTGTCTAAATTGTCAGGTGCAGAACCAACTAAAAAAGCTCTACCTGCATCTAGACCAATATATTGATCTTGTGTGGTAGGATTTCTAAATCCTGTTTGAAAAGAAACTCTTAAATTACGTGTTTTCCCTTCTCCTAAAGAATAAGATGCTGTTACTCTTGGAGAGTAATTTCCATCAAAATTTTTAGCTTTATCATAACGTAAAGAACCTGTAAACTTTAATCTATCATCTACAAATTTCTTTTGAACTTGCATATACGCTCCATACTCATTATAATCAATTGGGCCGTCATAATCTGTAAAAATAGTACCACTAGAATTTAATGAATATTGTCTCCAAGAACCACCAACTTGCACATCTGCAAAATCAATAATGTCTCTTAAGTTATAGTTAGCATCTCCATGGTAAATTTTTGTTTGATCTTGAAACTTAGCACCTGTAGTCAAATCCGGGTCAGTAGTTACCGCGTCCAATGCCGCACTAAATTCTGCGGTACCTGGAACTAAAGCTCCTGTTTGAGCAATCGATCTTGCAAAAGAATGTGCTACACTTGGATCTCCAGGAGTTACTCCAGGTACCGCACCTGTTAAAGCTCCTAAATACATTTGTGCATATTCTGTAAACCATTGAGTGTCTGATTTCCAACTTCTATTTAAATTAATGGCTGCAAAACGACTATCATAAGAATCTCCTGCATCTTCATCTGTTATATATCCTCTAACGAAGAAATTATCTCCTTTAACTTCTAATTTATGTTGTTGCAAAAAGAAGTTTTTAATAGAGTATCTATTTGCTCCTTGGTAAATAGTACTTCCTTGTCCAAACTTAGCGTTATAACTAATTTCAATATCGTTAGCAAATGGTCTATAGTTTAAAGAAATATCTACTTTAGCACTCTGAGCAACATAATCCATTAAATCAACTTCATTATATCCAGTTCTTGAAACAGTTGCAGTTCCAAATGTTCCTACAGGCGCTCCTGTTAATGCATCAAAATCTAATGTAGTTGAAACTTCATCACCATATACATTTAATCCATCATAATCTGTATTTGTTCTTGTAGCTCCAATGTTTGCATAATCCTCATAATCTGTAGCATACCATTCTGTACCTTTCAAGTATGAAAATGATGCTTTTGCAGCAAATTTATCGCTAAATTTATGAGCCATTCTAATTCCAACATCTGTAAAATTATTATCTCCTGCTGCTATTTGAGAAGTCAATCCAGTTTTAACATATACACTCACTCCTTCAGAAGTAAATGGGTTTTTACTTGTCATAAATAAAATACCATTAAAAGCATTTGCCCCATATAATGCAGAAGATGCTCCTGGAAGTAACTCAACAGAGTTAATATCAAGCTCAGACATTCCTAACAAGTTTCCTAAGTTAAAGTTTAAAGCTGGAGAAGAGTTATCCATACCATCAACTAACTGCATAAAACGTGTATTCGCAAATGTTGCGAAACCTCTGGTATTAATTGATTTGAATGTTAAACTGTTTGTGTTAACATCAACTCCTTTTAAATTTTCTAATCCATCGTAAAAATTAGGAGAGGATGTGTTTCTAATTGCTCTAATATCCATTCTTTCAATTGTAACAGGCGATTCTAAAACACGCTCAGGTGTTCTTGAAGCTGACACAACTACTTCATCTAATGCTGTTGCAGCTTCAGAAAGTGCAACATTTACAATTTGATTGTTTTGAGTAATTTCAACTTTTATTGAAGAAAACCCAATAAGTGACACCTCTATTGTAAAAGGTAATTCATGATTTACTGTGAAATGAAAATTTCCATCAAAATCTGTTGTTGTTCCCATTGATTTTCCAACAACTTTTATGTTAGCTCCCGGTATTGGTTGCTCCGTTTTTGCTTCTGTAACTGATCCAGAAATTGTGGTTTGTGCCACCATAACTGTACCTACAAAAAGTGCAAAAACAACACTTAATAATTTTTTCATAATGTCCTTTATAGTATTGATTAACATAAGCGCAAAATACAAATTTTTTCTAACTAACTTAAAAAATGATACAAAAAAAGCGTAAAGATTAATTTTTACGCTTTTATTTTTTTAAAATATGATATTTATCAGTCCGTTATAAAGTTCCAAATTTGCCCAATAGTTTGTCCACCTTGTCCATCTTTAACAACTACTTTCCAATAATAAGTTGTTGATGCTG
>NZ_JASFZF010000111.1:0-22757 GCF_046055765.1 Lutibacter sp.
TGAATTCATTTGTATTTTTTAGTTTAAGTCAAGTGCAATTTTAAATATATAATTTCTAAATTAAACTTTAAAGATTGGAAATAATCCAAAATATAAAAATTATTTAAAATTTCAATTAGGTAGTCGCTATAAATAAACGAGGTTTACAAATTTCTTTGAAACCCCGTTTATAATTATATGAAAAACAAAACTTAATTAAATACTTGGGTCAGCGGGAGTATTTGGATTATTCTCTCTCTCTATAGTTGGATAAGGGTAAAAATTTCTATTCCTTTCGTTAGTTGTATTTGTCGAAGTAGGAACAACAAAATTTGGGTGAAATCTTTTGCTATCCTCAAACCTCATTCCAGTTAAAAACAATTCAATACATCTATTTTTATAGATTTCTTCCAAAATATCACTTTGACTAGTTTCGTTACCTGTCCATGCAGGAAGGTTAGCATTAACACCTAATGGGTCATTATTCTTTTGTCTTACTAAGTTTAGTTGAATAACCGCATCGTCTAGTTGACTTTGTCTAGCATAAGCTTCTGCTTTGTTTAATAGCATTTCTCCGTTAAGGTATACTGGAATTGATGATGTGCTAGTATCAAAAAATCCTAGCATTTCACTTAATGCTTGTCCACCAGCATCTAAATTAGCGAAACCAGCATCGTTTCCTAAGTAGAAATCAACACGACCATCACCAGCTTCTGGGACATAAGCTCCTAATAAACCAAAGTTAGTTTGTGGGTTTAAGTCGGCAGAATTTACCGTGCGATTCCAAATAGGGTTTTGATTGTTAGCATCGTAAACCCACATTGAGCTAGTTGGATCGCTATCGTTCAATACAGCATTTGCAGCAGAAATTGATTCTGTATAATTACCTACCAATAAATAATATCTTGAAAGGAAAGCATTTACTGTTTTTTGTAAGTTCATTTCTGGCCACAGAACAGTTGATTTAAATTCATCTGACACAGGTGATGATGACATCACATCTCTAGCTTCTTCTAGCAATGAAATACAATTAGCTAATACAGCTGCTCTATCACTAAATACAGCTGCTCCATCTGCAGAATTATTAATAGGTACTTGTTCAAACATCTGAATAAGATAACCTAAACTCATTGCTTTAATTAGATTCCCATACGCTAAAACTCCACTTCTAGTACCTGCAGAAAGATCTACTTCATTTGCTCCGTCAATTAATGATTCAGCCATTCCTTTTGCTCTGATAATATTTACCCAGGGATTTGTGATACCCCCACTTTCGGAAGGTAATTCAGCCCCTCCTTTGGCTAATTCATTAATATTTAAAAAAGTATTGGTTACTCCTAATTCTCTAGTAGTAATTCCTGGAGCTTCTATAACTTGTCTTAATGCTGTTACAGAATAGTATTGTCTAATTCCAGTTGCTAATGCAAAAAGCCCTTCTTTTGTTCCTAAAACCACATCTTCTGTTGGGTTATTTGGATTTTCAAACTCGGTGTCGCAAGCAGTGAATAAACCACTGCTAATAAGCAAAGCACCTATGATTGTAAATATTTTTATATTTTTCATCTTATTATATTTTATATTTTAATACTTAAAATGTAGCTATTACACCAAATTTAATTACACTTGGTATTGGAACAAGTCCCATAATTCCTCCTCTAGCTCCATTGCTCTGTCCATCCATATTCACTTCTGGGTCATACCCTGAGAAATTATCTATAGAGAATAAATTACGTCCAGTTATGATAAATTTAACACTACTAACACCTTTTAAAGGGTTTTTTAATAAATAGGATGTTGAAACTTCTCGAAGCTTAATATAAGAACCATCTTCAATATAAGCCTCTGCAATACCAAACTTGGCAGCGCCAGTTCCTCTTACACTCTCTCCACTTAACTCACTAGCAGTAGCTGGTCCACCTCCAAAACGGTAGAACATACGTGTATCCCAACTTAAAACATCTACACCTTGTACAGCATCAAACTGCATTCTAAAAGAAAAATTCTTGTATTTAATCTCATTAGTTAATGACGCTATAAAGTCAGGATTTGGATCTCCTATTACTTTACTTAGAGATGATCCTGTTGGTTGACCAGATGCATCTCTTTCAGGCACTGGATTTCCATTTGCATCATAAGATCCTTTGTCTCTTTGAGGTAGTCCTCCAGGAGTTAAAAGTAAGCTTCCATCAGTGTTTCTTGCATAAAAACCTTGATAAAAAACACCTAAAGGCTCACCGTTTTTAGCAACTGAAAATCCAAAATTTCCAATTCCAAATTGTTCACCTTCAATGTCGTTCACTTCATTTTTATTAGTAGAATAAGTACCAGTAACTGACCAACTAAAATCTGCTGTTTGAATTGGCATTGCTGTAATCAATGCTTCAAAACCTTTATTAGTCATAGTCCCTATATTCTCAACTCTTGAACCAAAACCAGTTGAAGGAGATAATGTTCTTGCTAATAAAAGATCTTCAATGTCTTGCGTATAATATGTAAGTTCTATACCTACCTTATTATCAAACAATCCCATATCAATACCAAATTCTAATTCAGTTTGTCTTTCAGGTTTTAAATCAGCATTTCCTAATCTTGTAGGAGCAATTAAACCTGAAGATCCATCAATGCTTGTAGCTGAATAGTTTGATAATCGATCAAAAGGTCCTATAGCCGTTAGATTACCTGCTTGACCCCAAGCAGCTCTAACTTTAAAGCTATTAATTGAACTACCAAAACTATTTTTCCAAAAATCTTCTTCGGAAACTAAATAGGACATACTTGCTTTAGGATAAAATTGATTTCTTTCATCTTTACCAAATACTGAAGACCCATCTAATCTAATGGCTCCAGTAAGAAAAAGTTTATCACTCAAACCAAATGTTTGTTGTAAAAAACCACCCCAGAACGTTCTTTCACTTCTGCTTTCGTCAGTAGAAATTGATGCAGCCCCATCAGTAGTTTTAACTCCTAACGCCAAACCTTGCGCTGAAATAGAACGTAATAATGTTTTATCTGATTGCCAAGAAAATCCTACTGTTGTTGTAGATTTTATGTTATCGTTTAGGTCCTTGTTAAGTGAAGCATTTAAATCACTATTTAATTGTTTTGTGCTAATAGTTGTTGTTGCTGCTCTACCTGACGTTCTCGTATTAGTCCCAATTGGAATATAAGAATTTCCTATAGATTCAGAGTTATCATAACCAAGAATGTAATTTACTTTAAGCCCATCCATAGGTTTTAAACTAAGCTGAAAATCACTAATGGTTCTATTATTTTCTTGAGTATATTCAAAAGTTTCAATGTATTCCAAAATATTTGGATAGAACGTCATGTTTGGGTAATTACCATCTGCGTCTGGAGTTGGGTCTATTGTATTGTTTGTAAACAGTATGGTTGCTAATACACCAGCCGTATAACCTCCATTAGGTTGGTCATTACTTTTGCTTGTTGAAAAATAGGTACCAAACGAAGCTGACGCCCAATCATTGATAACTTGATTAATTCTAATTCTTCCACCTTCTCTTTCATAATCTGTACTTTTAAGTATACCATCATTTTTTAAATATGAGAATGAAGCAAAATAATTGGTGTCTTCTTTCCCTCCAGATATAGAAACGTAGTTATCTGTCCCTGTTGAGTTTTGAAACACCATATCCTGATAGTCATACCTTGTTGCAGGTACTGTAGTACCATCAGCAGCCCAATCTAAAGGCACTTGATTAAAGTCGCGTTTCTTTCTTAAAGAATTAAAATTTACACTACTAGAAACAGTAATAACTGGTTCTCCAGATTGACCTTTCTTTGTGAAAATCTGCACAACACCATTACTAGCTCTAGAACCATAAATTGCAGCAGCAGCAGCACCTTTTATTACTTCAATTCTATCAATGTCTTGTGGACTAATATCTGACAATCTATTTTGAGTAACACCTCTTGTGCCTAAGACATTGGTAGAATTGTTATTTACAATTACTCCATCAATAATGTACAAAGGATCTGAACTACCATTAACGGTACTGGCACTTCTTAATCGAACACTAATACCACCTGCTGGATCACCAGAATTTTGAGTTACTTGAACTCCGGCCAACTTTCCAGAAAGACCTCCTGTAATATCTACCGATCCAGATTCAGAAATTTCCAAACCTTTGATACTTGAAATAGTATTACCTAATTGTTTTTTTGCTGTCAGTGCTCCTGCACCAGTGATGACTATTTCATCTAACCCTAGAATATCTAAGTTCATAACAACATCATTCACTATTTCAGCATTAGCTCCCAAAGTAATTTTCACTTCTTTAGTTACTAAACCTAGCGATCTAAAAATAAGAATATAACTACCTGCGTTTAGGTTAGCCGTTAGAGTGTAATTACCATCAAAATCGGTAGTTTCACCCGTATTGGTGTTTTTAATTTGTACACTAACACCAGGAGCTGGTTCACCAATATTATCGGTTACATTACCTTTTAATGTATAGGAGGTCGTTTGTGCTTGTAAGGTAAGTCCCAACATCATAAGCACAAATAGACTACTCATAAATCGAAATCTCTTAATAAAAGAGAAGTTTTCATTTGTTTTGTTCATAAAAATGGATTTAAAATAATAATATATTATTCAAATGTAGTATTTATTTTTATACTATGTTAACAAATAGTTAAAAAAATGCAAATTTTATCATTTAAAAACGCATAAAAACGCATAAAAATAATTTTATGTAAGTGTTTTAAAGAATTGTAACCCCTTTTTCTTTAAAGGAATTAAATATTTGATCGCTTGGATTGGAGTCTGTTATAATGGTGTTTATTCTGTTAATTGGTGTAACAGGGTATCGTTTTATTTCGTTAATTTTATTGTTCGTACACAAAACTATTACTTTGGCGCTTGCTTCAATCATGCATTTTTTAATATGAGATACCTCCCAGTTAGGTTCTGTCATTCCATTGTTAACATTAATACCGCCAGTTCCCATAAAGCATAAATCAGCTCTTAATTGAGAAATTGAAGAGACTACGTCGAGTCCAACAGTAACTTGTGCAGGTTTATTTAATTTTCCACCAATAAATATTATTTCTATAGAAGGGTGTTCTGTTAATTGAAGAGCTATTGGTAAACTATAGGTGTATATTGTTGCATTAATATCTGAAGGGATAATTTTAGCTAATTGTAAATTAGTGGTACTACCACTCATTATAATAACTTGACCGTCTTTAATTAGGTTGACCGCTTTTTTAGCAATGCTATTTTTTTCTTTTAAGTTGTGGCTACTTCTTTCTTCATAAGAAGGTGCTATGGTGTCTTTTGGTAAAGCGCCTCCATGAACCTTTTTAATTAGGCCTTTTGCTGAAAGTTCATTAAGATCTCTTCTTATGGTATCTTCAGAAACATTTAATTCAATACTTAGGTCAGAGGATAAAACCTTTCTATTTAATTTAACTTGATCTAGTATATGGTGATGTCTTTCTTCTTTTAGCATATTACAAGTTTTATTTAATGTAATAATATTTACAAATATGCGAATTATTTTAATTATAAATTTAAAATTCACCTAATTAATTAGGTAATGTCTGCAGTTTTGTAGCTGAATTCCAACTTAGAATTAGTGTTAACAGACGCAAATATAATTTAAAAACGCATAAAACAGAAGAAAACAGCAAATATATATATTATTTTAAGTGTTTTATTGTAATTTTGTTGTTTTAAATTCAAAATTTATATCAATGAAAACTAAATTAATAGAGAATTCAAAAAGTATTAGATACGAAGAAGCTGGTAAGTTTGAGGAAACGAGATTTGAAAAAATACATAATGTATTAGTTTTAAATTCTAAAGAGGGATCAGCTAGAGTAGCTAAAGAAATTTCTGAGTTAATTATTAATAAGCAAGCGAAAAATCAGCAGTGTATTTTGGGTTTGGCAACTGGGTCGTCTCCAATAAAAGTTTACGAAGAATTGGTGAGAATGCATAAAGAAGAAGGCTTAAGTTTTGTAAATGTTGTCACTTTTAATTTAGATGAATATTACCCTATGACTAAAGGTAATATTCAAAGTTATTATTACTTTATGCATGAGCATTTATTTAATCATGTTGATATATTACCCGAAAATATTCATATACCTGACGGAACTGTATCTATTGATGAATTACATCAATATTGTATAGATTATGAGAAAGCAATAGAAGAAAAAGGAGGAATTGATTTACAACTATTAGGTATTGGTAGAACCGGGCATATTGGTTTTAATGAGCCGGGTTCTCATTTTAATTCAGAAACAAGGAGTATCATTTTAGATTATATAACAAAAGTTGATGCAGCACCTTCATTTTTAGGTATTGATAATGTTCCTAAAAAAGCCATTACTATGGGTATTAGGACTGTAAGAAAAGCTAAGAGAATAATTTTAATGGCTTGGGGGCAGAATAAAGCTTCAATAATTAAAAAAACTATAGAGGGAGACATTTCTTCAAAAGTGCCAGCAACTTATTTGCAACATCATAATAATACAACATTTATTTTAGATGTTGAAGCTGCATCAGATTTAACAAGAATTAATACGCCTTGGTTAGTTGGTCCTTGTGTTTGGGACGAGAAATTAAGTAGTAAGGCTATAATTTGGTTGTGTCAAAAAACAGGAAAATCAATATTAAAATTAATTGATGAAGATTATAATGATAACGGTATGTCTAGTTTATTAGCTGACAAAGGATCTTCATATGATTTAAATATTAAAATGTTTAATAAAGTACAGCATACAATTACAGGTTGGCCAGGAGGTAAACCTAATGCTGATGATACTTCAAGACCAGAAAGAGCTAATCCTGCGATAAAAAGAGTATTAATTTTCAGTCCACATCCAGATGATGATGTAATATCAATGGGAGGAACTTTTGATAGATTGGTAGAGCAAGGACATGAGGTGCATATAGCTTATCAAACATCTGGGAACATCGCAGTATCTAATCATGAAGCTCTTAAGTTTGCTGAAGTTACAAAAGGTATGAGGTGTAATAATGATAATGGTTTAATGAAAAAAATAGTAGACGATATTAAATCTAAAAAAGAGAATGCAATTGATAGTCTTGATGTTAGAAAATTAAAAGGAATTATTCGTCAGTGTGAATCTTTAGCAGCGACTAGATATTTAGGAGTTTCAGATGATAATGTACATTTTTTAAATCTACCATTTTATGAAACAGGAAGTATCAAAAAGAACCCGCTTGGAGAGGGAGATGTTAAAATAATGTGTGCTATTATTGAAGAAATTAAGCCGCATCAAATTTATGCAGCAGGAGATTTAGCGGATCCACATGGAACACATAGAGTTAGTTTAGACGCACTATTTGAAGCATTGAAAATTTTAAAACCAAAATCATTTATGAATGATTGTTGGCTGTGGTTATATAGAGGAGCTTGGCAAGAGTGGGATATTAATGAAATAGATATGGCAGTTCCAATGAGTCCAGATCAAGTTTTAAAAAAGAGGAAAGCTATATTTTTCCATCAATCTCAAAAAGATGGTGTCATGTTTCAGGGAAATGATATTAGAGAGTTTTGGATGAGAGCAGAAGATAGAAATAATAAAACAGCTAAAAAATATAAAGAGTTAGGTTTAGCTGATTATGCAGCAATGGAAGCTTTTGTTAGATGGCATTATTAATTTTTACAACTAATATTTTGTGATAAGTGAAGTTTATATCTTTAAATTATTATTTATATGATAATTGAAAGGGTTATGTATTTAGAGATACTTTAATAATAAAGTGAGCTTTGTAAAATTAAATAACTAGTTACTATTTTTTAAACCGTTACATTCATTTGTGGCGGTTTTTATTTGTACTCTAATTAACTACCCTTTTAAAATGAAAAAACCCGTAATTACTTAATTAAAAGCGTGTTACGAGTTTGTTTCTGTGGTACCTCCAGGAATCGAACCAGGGACACAAGGATTTTCAGTCCTTTGCTCTACCAACTGAGCTAAGGTACCATTGCCTTAGCGGATGCAAATATAAATGTATTTTTTATACATATCAAAACTATTTTTAAAAAATCTGTTGTATTTTTGAACTCCTTAATAAATATGTATGAACTTAGTAATAGATGTAGGTAATACAGGAATTAAAATTGCTATTTTTAAGAATAGTAAATTAATTCATAATGAAAGCATTAACAAAGAAAATTTTGTAAATGAAGTAAGTGAACTTATAGAAAAATTTAAATGTGCTAATGCAATAATTTCTTCAGTTGGGTTGCTAAAAAAATCTCAAATATCTAAATTAAAGTCTAAAATTAACTTAGTTGAGTTAAATTCATCAACAAAAGTGCCATTTAAAAATATGTATTTAACGCCAAAAACGCTAGGTGTTGATAGAATTGCATTAGTTGCTGCAGCAATTTCAAAATTTACAAATAAAAATGTTTTAATTATAGACGCAGGAACTTGTATAACGTATGATTTTGTAGATAAAGAGGGCTGTTATTATGGCGGTGCAATTTCACCAGGAATTAAAATACGCTATAAATCTTTACATACATTTACAAATAATTTACCGCTTTTAGAATCAAAATACGCAACTCAATTTCTTGGAAATTCTACTGAAACGTGTATAAATGCAGGAGTTGTTCATGGTGTTATAGGTGAAATTGATAGTTTCATTAATCAGTATAAAGAAAAAAATAAAGATTTAACAGTAGTTTTAACAGGAGGAGATACAAATTTCTTGTCAAATAGATTAAAAAATAGCATATTTGCCAATCCGTTTTTTTTAATGGAAGGACTAAACACAATTTTGACTTATAATTTAAATAAATGATAAAAAAAATAATAGTAGTAGTAATAACGCTATTTGTATCAGTCAGTAGTTTTGCTCAAAAGAACAATACTTCGGCTTATTCTTTTTTTGGCATTGGAGATAAAAATAATATAAATACCGTTGAGCAATTAAGCATGGGTGGAATTGGCGTTGCATTAACTGATGTATACCATCTAAATTTTTCAAACCCTGCTTCAGCAGCTTCATTGTCATTTACAACGTACTCGCTAGCAATTGAAAATATTAACACCAGTGTACAAGATGGTAATGATAAACAAAGTGCAGCAACTACATATCTATCCTACTTAGCATTAGGAGTGCCAATTGGTGAAAAAGCGGGTTTATCTTTTGGATTGTTACCAAATTCTTCAGTTGGATATTCATTAGTTTCAAATATTTTTGATACCGAAGATGTTTTAACGGAAGCAACACTATATGAGGGAGAAGGGGGAACAAATAAAGTTTTTTTGAACTTTGGTTACAAACTATTTAAAGGACTTAGTGTAGGTTTGCAAGGAAATTATATTTTTGGTAAAATAGAAAATAGTATTGTTAACCAAACAGCAGATGATATATTAGCTACAAAATATGAAACTGTTTCTAATGTAAAAGGTTTTTCTGCAAATTTAGGATTTCAATACGAAACTAAATTAACTTCTAAATTAGATTTAAATTTAGGAGCAAGTTTTGATTTAAGTAATACTATTGAAACCAAAGGGAATGAGTATTTATATTCAGTATCATTGAGTTCTTTTGAATCTCCAAGAGATACTATTTTAAAAGCAAATAGTGTTGGAGAATTAAAATCTCCATTAAAAACAACACTAGGAGTTGGTATTGGACAAAAGAACAAATGGTTTGCAGGTATAGATTATAGTTTTCAAAATGCGTTAGAATTAGAAGGAAGCGTTTTTAATAGTTACTCTAAAATAGCGTATGATAATTATAGTAAAATAGCAGTTGGAGGATTTTATACCCCAAAATACAATTCTATTTCAAATTATTGGGAAAGAGTTACTTATAGAGCAGGTTTAAAATTTGAGAAAACAGGGTTATTAGTTGATGCTATTGGAAATGGAGCTAATTTTACTGCGGTTGATGATTTTGGCATATCTTTTGGAGTAGGATTACCATTGACTCAACAATTATCAAATATGAATCTTGGATTTGAGTTTGGTAAAAGAGGAAAAACAAATAATGGTTTAGTTGAAGAAAACTACTATAATTTTAGGTTGAGTTTTTCATTAAACGATAAATGGTTCAAAAAAGTAGAAATATTTTAAATTAAAACGAATACGATGATGAGAAAAGCAAAACAAATTTTAGCACTGTTATTATTTATAACATCTGCTCCAGTAGTTTTTTCGCAAGCTGATGCTGATTGTAATATCAAATACAATTTATTTAAAGGGGATTATCAAGCAAAAAAGTACGATGTAGCTTATGAAAATTGGATGTGGTGCATGGACAATTGCCCAACACTTTCAGTAAACATATATAAGTATGGTATTAAAATAGCTGAGTATAAATTAGATCACGCTTCTGCAAGTGAAAAATCAGCAGCAGTAGATTTGGTAATGAGAGTTTATAACCAAAGGTTAGAACATAAGTTTAAAAATGACAACCCAGCTAAAATATATGATAAGATAGCCACTTTTAAAGCTTCTCAAGGAGCTTCAGAAGAAGAAGTGTATGGATTGATTGAAAAGACATTTAAAATGGATCCAACTTCAGTCTCTCCTAAAAACATGTACAAATATTTTGATATTATTTTAAAGAAAAATAAAGACACAAATCCTCAATTAGTTTTTGACACTTATGATGAGGTAGGTGAAGGAGTTGAAATAAAACGTGAAGCGTATTCTAAAAAAATTGAAGCAATTAATGCAAAAGATTCACTTACTTTAAGTAAAAAAGACAAGAAACACAGAACAATTTATCAGCATATATTAATTAATTTAACAATTGTTGAAACTAGTTTAGATGCTAAATTAACAGAAATTTCTACTTGTGAAAATTTGATTCCATTGTATAAAAAATATTTTGATGAGAAACAGAATGATGGTGTTTGGTTAAAAAGAGCAGTGTCTAGAATGTTTAATAAAGAATGTACAGATGACCCTTTTTACGACACCTTAGTTGAAGCTTATGTAAAAGCAGATCCATCACCACAAGCATCAGTATTTTATGCAGGTATTTTAATGAAAAATGGTGAAACTAATAAAGCAATGGATTATTTTAAGCAAGCTGTTGACCAAGAATCTGACTCTTATAAAAAAGCAGGGTATTTATTAAGAATCTCTCAAATTTTAAGTAAAAAAGGTAGAAAAAGTGAAGCTAGAACGTATGCTTATAGAGCTTTAAAAAATGCACCAACTATGGGAAAAGCTTATTTAATAATTGCAGGAATGTATGCTTCAAGCGCTAACTCTTGTGGAACAGATGTAGTTTCCAAAAGAATGGTATATGTAGCAGCTTTAAATAAAGCACTTAAAGCAAAATCTATAGATCCAAGTATAAGTCGTTTAGCAAATAGATATATAAAATCATATACTCACAATTTACCTTCTAAAAAAGATTTATTTGTAGCAGGTATTTCAGCAGGGTCAGTTCATAAAATTGGTTGTTGGATTGGAGAAACTGTTAGAGTTAGATCAAAAGATTAGATTTAAAACAGTATAATTGATATATTTGTTGAATGACAAAATCAGTTGTAAATAAAATTAAAAGCATTGCCACAATATTAACAGTAGCAATGCTTTTTTCATGTACTAATGATGCAAAAGAAGTACGCGATTTTTTAGCTGATAAAAACTTACCAATTGGTGAAGCATATAATATTAATCATATACACACAGATTCTGGTTGGGTTAATATAAAAATGAAAGCTCCGGTAATGTTAGATTTTGGAAATAGAACTATGCACCCATATTCCGAATTCCCAAAAGGTGTTAAAATCACTTCAATAAAAAAAAATGGAGATTCAATAACTGTAGAGGGAGATTATGCTAAAAGTTATACTAAAACTGAAATTTCTGAAATAAAAAATAATGTTGTTATTTATAATTATGCCCAACACAGTAAATTAGAAACAACGCAAATATACTGGGATCAAAAATCTCATTATTATTTTACCGAAAAGAAATTTACATTTTATACATTAACAGATACTATTAGAGGTGTTGGATTTGAAGCTTCAGAAGATTTAAAAAATTGGTGGGTAAAAAACCAAAGCGGTGTTATTAATATTAAAGAATAGACAATGCAAAAAATTTGGAAAATATTTGAATATGGTTATTTAATTATAGCAATTGTATTTATTATTGAAACTGTAATTAATTGGAGTGAAGGAAATAAAGAAAAATCGTATCTATTTTTAGGATTCTCTGTATTAGCTATTTTTATGTATTTTTTTAGAAAACGATATAGAAAACGTTTTGAAAATAGAAACAACTAATTAATGGAAATTCAAATTGCTGTTATATTAATCTCTATTTTATTATCCGCTTTTTTTTCGGGTATGGAGATTGCGTATGTTTCCGCAAATAAATTTCAAGTTGAATTAGAAAAAAAGAAAGAAGGTTTTATATCAAAAATAGTAAGTAAATTAACTTCAAAACCTTCTAAATTTATTACCACAATGCTTGTAGGTAATAACATTTCCTTAGTGATTTATACTTTTTTTATGGGTGGGCTTATAATTAAATTATTACCAATTGCGGGGTTAAATGAGTTTACCAAACTATTAATACAAACAATAATCTCAACACTAATAATTTTAATAATTGCCGAGTTTTTACCAAAAGCCATTTTTAGAATTTATGCTAACGAAACACTTCTAATTTTTGCACCACTTGCCTATTTCTTTTATCTAATTTTCCATTTAATTACAAGTTTTATAACTTTAATTTCTGATTTCTTTTTAAAGATATTTTTCAATTCTTCAAAAATTATTCAGCAAACTGAATTTAGCAAAGAAGAGCTAGGTAATTATATTACAAAACAACTTGAAAATGCAAAAGATAGTGAAGAAGTTGATTCTGAAATTCAAATTTTTCAAAACGCACTAGAGTTTGATAATGTAAAATCGCGTGAAATTATGATTCCACGCACAGAAATTGTAGCCGTAGATATCAATGAAAATATTAAAAATTTAAAAGAACTATTTATTGAAACAGGTTATTCTAAAATATTAGTATATCGAGGTTCTTTAGACGATGTTTTAGGGTACGCACACGCATTTGAACTATTTAAAAACCCCAAAACAATACGTTCTATTCTTTTGCCGGTAGAGTTTGTGCCTGAAAGTATGAGGATAAACAATGTTTTAAATATTTTAATCAAAAAAAAGAAAAGTCTTTCGGTAGTATTAGACGAGTTTGGCGGTACATCAGGTATTATAACTGTTGAAGATATTGTTGAAGAATTGTTTGGAGAAATAATAGATGAACATGATACCGTTAAACTGTTAGAAGATAAAATTAATGATAGAGAATTTAAATTTTCTGCACGTTTAGAAGTTGATTATTTAAATGAAACTTACGATTTAGGTTTGGAAAAAGATGAAGCTTATGAAACACTTGGAGGTTTTATTGTATATCAGAATGAAGATATACCAAAGCAAGATGAAGTGATAGAGGTTAACAATATTTATTTTAAAATGCTGAAGGTAGATTCTTCTAAAATTAAAGAAGTTTATGTAAAAATTTTAGATAAAGTAGATTAATTATAATTATAACTAAAAATAACACTCTTTTCCTATTTAATTATAAGTGTTTCACTTTCATAATTAAATACTAAATTGTATTTTCGCACACTGTAATAAAAGAAAACTAAAATGGCAATATTATCAAAAATTAGAGATCGTTCAATGTTCCTAATCCTAATAGTAGGTTTAGCGCTTTTTTCATTTGTATTGAATCCAAGATCGATTCAAAAATTTTTCAACTCAAGTAAGTCAAATTCTATAGGTCAAGTTAATGGAGAAGATATTGGTAGAGAAGAATTTGCACAACAAGTAGAAACTTATAAATCAAAAAGTGGAGGTAGAGCAACTCAAATGCAAGCAGTAAATGCTGTTTGGAATAGCATATTGGGTGAAAAAATATTTCAATCTCAATTAGAAAAAGCTGGTATTGTTGTTGGTGAAAAAGATATTTGGGAAGCAATGGTAGCATTGCCTGAAATTCAAAACTCACCACTATTTAAAAATGAAATTAATCTTTTTGACGAAGAAAAATTAAAAGAATATATTGCTAACATGAAGGACGAGGCCGATGCAGGAAATACTAAAGCTTGGACAAATTGGCTAGCAACTGAAAAAAGCATTAAGCAAAACTTAGAGCGTCAGGCATATTCTTCGTTAGTAGCAGTTGGTTTAGGAGCTTCTTTGGAAGAAGGTAAGAGAGATTATATTTTTGATAATACAAAAATGGATGCAAAATATGTTTTTGTACCATATTCAACAATTCCAGATAGCTTAGGCTATGTTTCAAAAGGAGAGATTAAAGAGTACATAAGTGAAAATTCTAAACGATTTAAGCCTGAAGCAACACGTTCTTTAAAATATGTAAAATTTGATATTGTGCCTTCTGAAAAAGATGATGCTGAAGTAAAAAGTATAGTTGAAGGTTTTATTACTGATAGAGAAGAGTATAGTAATGCTGCAAAAAATACGGTTAAAATTGCAGGATTGAAAAACACAACAGATTATGAGGCTTTTATAAATGATAATAAATCTGATTTAGCTATAGATAATAGTTATAAATTTAAAAATCAACTTCCTGCAACTATTTCAACTACTATTTTTGAAGCTTCTGTTGGAGATGTTGTTGGTGCGTATAAAGATAATGGTTACTACAAAATTTCTAAGATTATAGAAACACGTAAATTACCAGATTCCGTAAAATCTAGTCATATTATTGTGCCTTATGCAGGAACAACAAGATCTACTTCAACTAGAACTAGAGAAGAAGCTAAGAAAACAATTGATAGCATTTTTGCATTAGTTAAGCATAACAAAGCTAAGTTTACTCAAATTGCCAATAAAATTAATACGGATGGTACAAAAGGTAAAGGTGGTGATATTGGTTGGGTAAGAAAAGACCAAGCATTTTCTCCAGGATTTGATAAAGATTTTGCAAATTTCATTTATAAAAATAAAGCAGGTAGTATTGATGTTGTAGAAACGGCATTTGGCTTCCATATTATTAGAATAGATGAACAAACTAAATATCAAGATGTTGTTAAATTAGTAACTTTTGCTAGAGTTATTGAAGCTTCAGAAGAAACTGAAAATACTATTTTTGAACAAGCTGAAACGTTGGCTTCAAACTTATCTGAAGGTAAAAAAATAGATGATTTAGCTACAGAATCTAACTATAAAGTAAAATCTGCAGTAAATTTAAAAGGGTTGGCTGAAAGTATTCCAGGATTAAATAACCAACGTCAAATTGTAAAATGGGCGTTTAATAGCGAAAGAGAGTTAAATGATTCAAAACGTTTTGATGTAGATGTAGCAGGAAAAAGAGGATATGCAGTTGTTGTTGTAAATGGAATGACTGAAGAGGGTGGAGTAGTTATTAGTTCTGATATTTTATTAAATATTCGTCCAGAATTAATAAATAAGAAAAAAGCAGCGTTAATTAAAAAAACAATGAAAGGTGCAACTTTAGAAGAAATTGCAAAAAATACAAGTACTACAATTCGAACTACATCTCAAGTTACTTTATCAAGCCCTTTACTTTCAGGTGTAGGAAATGAACCAGCAATTGTAGGTGCAATTTCAACATTAAAATTAAATGAAGTTTCTGATAAAATTGAAGGTGCTAAAGGTGTGTTTGTTGTAGTAGTTACTAAACGAGAGCCATCTGTTGAATTAGAAAATTATGAGACCTTCCGTAATAAAAAAGTAACAATGTTAAAAGGTAGAAGTTATCAACTATACCAAGCATTGCAAGACGCTGCTGAGGTAATAGATAATAGAAGTAAATTTTACTAGAATAAAATAAATAAAAAAGTCATTTTGTAATACTGGCTTTTATATAAGTCTAAAAACTCGATCAATTTAAACTGATCGAGTTTTTAGATTTATACGTTTAAAATTGTACTATATTCAATTAATTAGTACAATTATCAGGAATTGTAATTAGATAAATACAAAAAAGCGAACCAGATTAATGACTCGCTTTTTAAAAGTATGATTTGTAGTAGTAAATTAACTATAAACTATCCGTTCATAGAAATCAAAAATTCCTCATTTGAAGTTGAATATTGAATTTTATCTTTAATAAATTCCATTGCTTCTACCGGATTCATATCAGCTAAATACTTTCTAAGTACCCACATACGTTTCACTGTTTTTGGATCTAATAATAAATCATCTCTACGAGTACTAGATTTAACAAGGTCAATTGCAGGGTATATTCTTCGATTAGAAATATTACGTTCTAATTGAAGTTCCATATTACCAGTTCCTTTAAATTCTTCAAAAATTACTTCATCCATTTTTGAGCCTGTTTCAGTTAAAGCAGTAGCAATAATTGTAAGGGAACCGCCATTTTCTATATTACGTGCAGCGCCAAAGAAACGTTTTGGTTTGTGAAGTGCATTTGCATCAATACCACCCGATAAAATTTTACCTGATGCTGGAGCTACGGTATTGTAAGCTCTTGCCAAACGAGTAATAGAATCTAATAAAATAACAACATCGTGCCCACATTCAACCAATCGTTTTGCTTTTTCTAAAACTATATTGGCCACTTTTACGTGTTTATCTGCAGGTTCATCAAAAGTTGAAGCAACAACTTCACCTTTTACACTACGTTGCATATCAGTTACCTCTTCAGGTCTTTCATCAATTAATAAAATAATTTGATAAACTTCAGGATGGTTAGATGCTATTGAATTAGCAATATCCTTAAGTAACATTGTTTTACCAGTTTTTGGTTGAGAAACAATCATTCCTCTTTGTCCTTTTCCTATAGGAGAAAACAAGTCCATAATTCTTGTAGAAAGTGTACTTCCTTTTCCAGCTAAATTAAATTTTTCGTCAGGAAATAAAGGTGTTAAATGTTCAAATGATACTCTATCTCTTACAATATTTGGATTTAAACCATTTATTTTAGATACACGTATTAGTGGAAAATATTTTTCACCTTCTTTTGGAGGTCTAACAATACCTTTTACAGTATCTCCGGTTTTTAAACCAAATAATTTAACTTGTGATTGTGATAAATAGATATCATCTGGTGATGATAGGTAGTTGTAATCGGAAGATCGTAAAAAACCATAACCATCAGGCATCATTTCTAAGACACCTTCACTTTCAATGATACCATCAAATTCATAATCTGGATTTCTATAACGGTTAGCATTATTAGTGTGTTGCCCTTTGTTATTGTCTCTTGGTTGAGGTCTTGGTTTGAGTTGTTGTTTAGGAGAATTAGGTTGATTAGTCTGCTTAGGTGGATTTTGATGTTTAGCTTGATTTGGTTTATTGGGCGTTTTAGCTTCTTGGTGTTTAACTTCTTGATGTTTAACTTCTTGGTGTTTAGTTTCAGTTTTTTCAACCTCACGTTTAGGATTTGGTCTATTAACTTCAGGTCTTTTAATTGGCTTTATTTCTCTTTTCTGTTCTTTTTTTACTACAGGTTTTGTATCTAAAGCTAGTTCTTTCTGAGTATTTTCAGGAGTACTAACGTTGTTTTCTTTTGTAGTATTACGTTTTTTTACAATTCTCTTTCTTTTAGGTTTTTCACTATTAGAAGGAGTTACTGTTTTTGTGATTTTTGAGGGAGTTGCAGCTTGGATGTCTAATATTAAATAAACTAGGTCTAATTTTTTTAATTGACTGAATTTTTTTGCTCCAATAGTTTTTGCTATTTCTTGTAGTTCTACAAGTGTTTTCTCCTTTAGTTGGGAAATTTCTAACATTATGTTAATTTGTGATTATTATTTATGTATAAATACGATCTTGAATATTCTATAAAGAATTTTATTGTGAATTGAACTTTAGTGGTGATTAGTCGTTTCAGTTGTAGTTTCCTTATAGGATTAACTGTAAGGATATTGCAAATATATAAAATTATTTTATATAACTAATCTTTTATTCTTTAAAAAGAAAACGTACTTTTGCTACCCGTTATTATAAAAGTATGATTCAAAGAATACAATCAATTTATTTATTAATTGCAACGTTACTATCTGGAGGTTTGATTTTTATATTAAATTTATGGGTAGATGTGCAAGGAAATAAATTTTTTGTAATGGATTCCTTTAACACAGATATTACATTATTAAAAGTAATGGCCGTTTTGTTTTTTGTATCTGCTATTTTAACATTTGTTACAATTTTTCAATTTAAGAAAAGGCAATTGCAATTTGTGTTAGGGCGTTTATCAATTTTGACCAATTTTATTATAATAGGTATAGTTGTATATTTTTCGCAAAACTTATCTGGAGAAATTAACGTTTCTGAGAAGGGTATTGGGTTGTTCATTCCAATTTTATCAATCGTATTTGTTGTGATAGCAAATAAGGCAATTAAAAAGGATGAAGAACTTGTAAAATCTGTTGATAGATTGCGATAACCTTTTATCTTAGTATATTAAGTGCAGAAAAACCATTTCAATTTTTATTGAAATGGTTTTTTATTTTCTTTGTTCTAATTCAATAACTTCTAAATTGGTTATTTTATCTTCATTAATTTCAAAACGAAGCATTGTACGTACGGTATGAAAACCGTGTTTCCCTGCTGCTCCAGGATTCATATGCAATAAATTTAATTTTTTATCAAACATTACTTTTAAAATGTGTGAATGTCCGCTAATAAAAAGTTGAGGTGGATTTTTTAAGAGTTCATTTTTAACTCTCAAATCGTATTTGTATGGATAACCACCAATATGAGTTATCCATACAGAAACTTTTTCAATTGTAAACTTATTGTTTAATGGAAATTCAGATCTTATGGAAGCACTATCTATATTTCCATAAACAGCACGTAAAGGTTTCAACTTTTTAATACTATCGGTAACTTCAATAGAACCAATATCACCAGCGTGCCAAACTTCATCAGCTTGCTTAATAAATTTCAATATTTGATCATCAATATAGCTATGTGTATCAGAAAGTAATACTATTTTTTTCATGTGTAGGTTAAATTCTTAAATAACAAATATGATGTATATTTGCAGTCGTACAAAAATAACATTTCAATTGAGATATTTTATTGAATTATCATATAAAGGAACAAATTATCATGGTTGGCAAGTACAACCAGATTCAATTAGTATACAGGAATTCGTAAATAAAGCTTTTTCAACTATTTTTAGAAAGCAAATTGAGGTTGTTGGAGCTGGCAGAACCGATACTGGTGTGCATGCAGAACAATTATTTGCACATGTAGATTTAGAAAATGAAATTAATACAAGTGCTATTATTTATAAGTTGAATTCAATTTTGCCAAATGATATAGTTATCGAAAATATTTCTAAAGTTACAGATGATGCTCATGCACGTTTTGATGCAACTAATAGAAGTTATGAATATCGTATTTTTTTAGGTAGAAACCCATTTTTATTGGATACAACTTGGCAACTTAATAACAAAAAGTTAAATGTTGTTAAAATGAATGAGGCGTCTGAAATTTTGCTAACTTACACTAACTTTAAGTGTTTTTCTAGAACTAATTCTAATGTTAATACTTACAATTGTGACGTTAGAAGAGCAGAATGGATTCAAACAGATAGAATACTTACATTTTATGTAACAGCTGATCGATTTTTAAGAAATATGGTAAGAGCAATTGTAGGAACTTTATTAGATGTAGGTACAGAAAAAATTTCACTAGAAGAATTTAAACAAATAATTGAAAGTAAAAATAGGTGTAATGCTGGTACTTCAGCTCCTGCTAAAGGGTTGTTTTTAACACAGGTTACTTATTCAAAAACAATTTTTATACATGAGTAAAAAGGTTTCAGGAAAAGCTTTTGACGCAAAAATATTTAAGCGTCTAATGAGTTTTGCTACAAAATATCGTAATCAGTTTTTTGTGGGCATAATATCGGCTATTTTATTATCATTAGTAGCAATAGCAAAACCTATTCTGTTACAAGAAATTGTAAACACTTATTTTGAAAATAAAGATAAAGTTGGGCTTTTAAACTATTCATTATTAATGATTGTTTTTTTGTTAGCTGAAGTTTTTATGCAATTTATTTTTATTTATAAAGTAAATTGGTTAGGCCAACACATTATAAAAGATATTAGAGTGAAATTGCAAAAGCATATGTTGCAATTTAAAATGGCTTATTTTGATAACTCATCTGTAGGTAAATTAGTAACTAGATTAGTTTCTGATACTGAAACTATAGCTCAATTTTTTGGGCAAGGTTTATTTATGATAGTAAGTGATTTGCTAAAAATGTTAATAGTTGCAATTGTAATGTTGTGGATGAATTGGAAATTAGCTTTAATAGCTTTTATAATACTTCCAATATTAATTTATGCTACAAAAGTATTTCAAATAGCCATAAAATCGGCTTTTCAAGAAGTTAGAACTCAAGTGGCAAATTTAAACGGATTTGTACAAGAGCGAGTGACAGGAATGAATATTGTTCAACTGTTTAATAGAGAAAAAATTGAATATGAAAATTTCGTAAAAATTAATGAAAAACATAAAAATGCACATATAAAAACAGTTTGGTATTACTCAATTTTCTTTCCTATTGCTGAAATTTTATCGTCAATAGCCGTTGGTTTATTGGTTTGGTATGGAGGTTTAGATATTGTAAATTTGGGAGGTACAAATGCAGGACAAATTATAGCATTTATTATGATGTCTCAAATGTTGTTTAGACCCTTGCGTCAAATTGCAGATAAATTTAATACGCTTCAAATGGGAATGGTTGCGGGCGACCGAGTTTTTGAAGTGTTAGATACACATAGTCAAATTGATAAAACAGGAAAAATTGAAGCAACTCACTTTAAAGGAGACATTTCTTTTAAAAATGTACACTTTAGTTATATTGAAGGAGAAGAGGTTTTAAAAGGAATTTCGTTTACTGTTAAAGCTGGTGAAACCGTTGCAATTGTTGGTGCTACAGGAGCTGGAAAATCTACTATTATAAATCTGGTAAATCGTTTTTATGAAATTAATAATGGAGAAATATGTGTTGATAATTATAACGTTAATAAGTATACGCTATCTTCATTAAGAAATCAAATAGCTGTTGTTTTACAAGATGTATTTTTGTTTTCTGATTCAATTTTTAATAATATAATTTTAAGTAATGCTGAAATTACTTTAGATGAGGTAAAAAATGCGGCTAAAGAAATAGGAATTCATGAGTTTATTATGAGCTTACCAGGTAACTATTATTATAATGTAAAAGAAAGAGGAGCTATGTTATCTTCGGGGCAGCGACAATTAATAGCTTTTTTACGTGCTTATGTTAGTAATCCAAGTGTGTTAATTTTAGACGAAGCTACATCGTCAATAGATTCATATTCAGAAAAACTAATTCAAAATGCTACAGATAAAATAACAAAGCACCAAACTTCCATAATTATTGCACATAGATTAACTACCGTTAAAAAAGCCGATAGGATAATTGTAATGGATAAAGGTGAAATTGTTGAGCAAGGTTCACATGTAGAATTATTAAGTAAAGACGGTTACTATAAAACACTTTATAATATGCAATTTGTAAGTGAGGTTGCTTAATTATTGTTTTTTGAAGTAGTATAACGTGAGTTCGACATAACTAAAAAAGAGGACTTTAAAGCAATATTGTCATTCCTTCGAAGGCAGGAATCCAACACGAACTTTCAATAGACTTCTGCCTTAGCAGGAATGACTGTGTTTTTTAAAAAAATCATCTTATTAATGTACAACGGTTCTGAAGAAATATTAAACAATTAACTACAAAACATTTTAAAAGTAAGGATTATCCTCACTTTAGTGTGGTAAAACCGTAAACCTTTAAAAAACAGCATAAAAAGGCAATAAAATTTCGCCAAGTTTTTATTTTATTTTATAAATTTAACTTAAGAAAAGATTATAATCCCTAACCTGTAAATTGCTTATATGAAAATTAAATAATTGCTATAATTTCCCTTTTTTTAGTATTAAAAGTTATTTCTGTGTGGTTGCTGAGCGGAGTTAAAGCAAACCAGCCTACGGCAGGCAGGGGCAGGAATCTCATTCGTATTTACAGAAGTATAGTTGCTAAGCAGGATAAAAGTAAAAAAAACGCTGTTTGTAAAATTTTAAGAACACAATACGCAAATAAAATAAGCACAATTAATATAAAAAATAATACAAAATTATGAAAAAAAATAAATTGCTTAATGGACTACTATTACTTTTAGGAGTAATAACATTTACTTTAAACTCATGCAGTAATGAAGGAATCTATGAACAGCCATCTGCAATCATTCCTGAAAATCAAATTTCAAGTGGAATTGAAATAACAGAAGATGTTGCAAAAGAAGTGGCTCTAAATTTTTATAATAAAACATATAATTCGAGGAATTACTTGAAAAATAGCAATAACAAATCAACTATTGCTCAATCGGCTAAAGTTCAATCAACTGAGACTATCAAAGATTTCAATAATCAAATTGCTATTTATTCTGTAAATATTGAGCCTTACGGGTTTGTATTAGTGTCTTCAAACACTAAAAACGTTCCAATTGTTGCCCATTCAGAAACTGGAACTTTTGAATTTAATGAAAATTCTCCTGATGGTCTTAAAAGTTGGATAGCCGAAAATATTGTTTTCAATGATATTTTAGAAGCACGAGAACCTATAGAAGAAGTTGAGCAACAATGGGACGCCGTAATGCCATTACCTGATGATGGAGATACTAATCCAGATAATAATGGTGAAGGAGGAAGTGGTGACGACTCAAGTTCAGATAAGATATATAGCTATACGGTAAATGAACAAGTTGGTCCTTTAATGCAAAC
>NZ_JASFZF010000112.1:0-24605 GCF_046055765.1 Lutibacter sp.
ACTTCAACTAATTTTACGTTTGCACCATATTTTTTAGAAATTTTTTGAATTTCTGGACGTGTAAGCTTCGCAATATCATGACTTTGTAAATCACGTTCAGCTTTTGGTAATAAATTAACTTGAATATCAGCCATATTACTTCCTCCTCTAATATCATAATGACGAACTAACCCATTAAATGTGATAGGAGCAGAGGTACCAATATAATTTTGATAGCTTACTACTTCAGGAATAGTAGAAAGGTATTGTGCTATTTCTTTCGTTACAGCAGCAGTCCTTTCTAAAGTAGTTCCTTCTGGCATATCAATTACCACTTGAAACTCATTTTTATTATCAAATGGTAACATTTTTACGGCTACAGATTTTGTAAAGAACATTAATATAGAACCAATTAATAGCACCCCAATAATACCTAACATTACCCAACGATTTTTTCTACTATCCAAAAGAGGTTGTTCGGTTTTTTTGTAAATTTTATAAACCCAGCTAGATTCTAAACCTTCCTCTTCTTTATTTTTTTGTTCATCTTTTTCTTGTAATAAATGATATCCTAAATAAGGAGTTATAGTTAAAGCTACAAATAATGAAAGTATCATTGCAATGGAAGCTCCAATTGGCATTGGACTCATATATGGCCCCATCATTCCTGAAACAAATGCCATAGGTAAAATTGCGGCAATTACAGTAAACGTTGCTAAAATTGTTGGATTACCAACTTCATTAATTGCATAAATAGCAGCCTGTTTAAATGGTAATCGTTTCATTTTAAAATGCCGGTGCATATTTTCAGCAATAATAATACTGTCATCTACAACAATACCAACTACAAATACTAAAGCGAATAATGTAATTCTATTTAAAGTGTAACCCAATAAATAATAACTAAATAATGTTAGCGCAAATGTTAATGGAACTGAAAAGAAAACAACTAATCCACCACGCCAACCCATAGCTAACATTACTAAAATAGTTACTGCTAAAATAGCAACACCTAGGTGCAATAATAATTCACCAACTTTATGAGATGCTGTTTCACCATAATTCCTAGTAACACTTACATGAACATCTGATGGAATTAAATTTAATTTTAATTGATCAACTTTCTTTAAAATTTTCTCAGAAATTTTCATGGCATCAGCACCTTTTACTTTTGCTACAGAAAGTGTTACAGCTGAATATTCAGCAGGGTTTTCATTAAATTTGCTGTTAGCTTTCCCAAAACCGAAAGAAACATAGCTTGAAGGCCTTGAAGGACCATCTTGTATTTCAGCAACCTGTTTTAAGTATACAGGCATCTTTTTGTAAACTCCAACTACAAGGTTTTTAACATCATCTGCTGAAGTTAAAAATTTACCTGTAGTTATTAAATATTCTTGATCTCCTTTAACAAAACTTCCAGATTGTGAACTGCTATTATTGGCTTGTATCATTTGCATAATACCTAATGCATCAACACCATTTTCGGCCATTTTATCTTTATCAAGTACTATTTTTAATTGTCGATTCCTTCCACCAATTACTTTAGTTATTGAAACATCTTTTACTTTTTCAATTTCAGAGGTAACTTCTTCAGCAATTTGACGAATTTGAAAATCATCATAATTTTCACTCCAAAAAGTTAATCCTAACATAGGAACGTCATCAATAGAACGTGTTTTTATTAATGGTTGAGTAACGCCAGAAGGAAACATTCCTTGGTGTCTCATTAATTCATCATATAATTTCACATAGGAGTCTTCTGTATTTTCCCCAACATAAAATTGTACAATTATCATAGATTTTCCATTCATTGCCATACTATGTACATGTTGAACTCCTTTAATATTAGAAATAATTTTTTCTAATGGTTTTACAACACGACTCTCAATTTCTGTTGGACTTGCACCGGGATAACTAACCAAAACATCGGCCATTGGAACAATAATTTGTGGTTCTTCTTCTCTTGGAATTAAAAATGAACTATAAATACCAATAGCCATTAAGGCTACCATTAACAAAATTGTTAGCTTAGAGTTAATGAATACATTGGCTATTTTACCTGATATACCTTCTTGCATAATATGTTATATTTGGGCGTTTCCCTTTGGGGTCGGGCTATTCGTTTCAATCTTTTTTTCTTAAAAAAGTATTTCTACGGCTATCCCTAACGCGAAAATTAATTTATTGAATAGTTACTTTTGCTCCGTTGAATAATTTACCATCAGCCGAAACAATATATTGTTCATTTGCTGACAAACCAGATAAAACTTCTACTTGATCTCCAAAAGTTTTCCCTATTCTTAACCATCTTAAAATGGCACTATTTTCATTTCCAATAGTGTACAAACCTGTTAACTGACCTTGTTTTACAAGAGCGCTTTGAGGAACTAAAATTAAACTTGTTTTATGAGTGTTTTTTTCAATAGGAAATTGTACTGAAGTAAACATACCTGAAAGTAAATTTACAACTGTTTTATCTAAAAGTATTTTTACTAAATATTGTCCACCAGTATTTTTTGTAGAAGTGCTAACTTCAGAAACTTTACCAGTTACTAATTGATTGGTAGATTTTACAAGAACGTTTACTTTAATTCCTTTTTTTATTGAAGTAATTTCAGATTCAGGAACCATTGAAATTATTTGATACTTACCAGGCGTTTCAATACTTATCAAAGGCATTCCGGGATTTGCCATATCTCCTTTATTTACAAACTTGCCAGTAATAACGCCACTAAAAGGTGCTCTAATGTTTGAATAAGACAATTGTGCATTTACCTGGTTTTTCATTTGATTAGTAGCCTCTAATCGTGCTTTAGACATTTCATAATTTGCGGTAATATCATCCATTTCTTTTTGTGATGCACTATTTTCTTTAAATAAAGCAGTAAAACGATTGTAATCTTTTTCAGCATTTTTAAAAGCTGCAGTAGCTTCAGTAATTGAAGCATCTACCTGAGCTTTTTGCGCTGAAATATCAGTACTGTTTATACTAACTAATAATTGACCTTTTGATACTTTATTTCCAACGTTTACATGAACATTATCTACAAAACCCATCATACGTGTGCTTAGGTTTGCATTTTGAACCGCTTCAATTTTACCACTGGCAGAAATAAATGAATTATTTCCAGAAGAGGGTGAGTTAACTTTTACATGAACAACAGTTCTATTGTCAACAATAGCTGTTGCTTTTTTTCCGCAACTAGTTGTAAAAACCAATGTTGCTATTACAATAATTTTTAGTATATCTTTCATTTTTTTAGTTATTTAAAAACTTATATTTTAATTCTATTTAATGTCTTTAGTAAATTTATTTCGTTAAAAATTTCACGTAAGCTTTTGTAAAATTATAGTTGAATACCGTTTGAAGATATTCTAATTGTTTTTGTAAATATTGAGTTTCTGAAATTAACAAATCTGAGGTTTTTTCTAAACCTTGTTCAAACCTATTAGTTCTTATTCTCAATGCTTCTTTAGATTGTTCAACTGCTAAATTTGTAAGTTTTAATTTATTTTCGGCATCTTTAAGTTGGCGTTTAGCTTTATTAAATTCAACTTGACTTTGTTTTTTATATTGATCTAAGCTTAACTCTGCTTTATCTAATTCAGCTTTACTTTTTTGAGTTTTACCAACACGTTTAAAACCTTCAAAAACATTCCATGATAATTGAGCGCCAACTAAATACCCTTTTGCATTTGTGCCAAATAATGTATCATCATACATCTCATAACTACCAAAAGCATTTAATCTAGGTAAATAGCTCATTTTATTAGCTTTATGCATATTGGTGTAAGCTTCTGTACTCTTTTCCATAGCTTCAATGTCAGCTCTGTTTAAAGAAAGTTGTTCGTCATACAAACTAGTATTTATCAAAGCTTCCAATTTTGTGGAAGGTTTTAATAAATCATTACTGGTTTCACCCATTAAAAATAATAAATAATCTGAAGCATTTTTCACATTACTTTTTATAGTAATTAATTGATTTTCAACTTCAGTAACATGAACTTCAACAGATAGAATATCAGCTTTTTGCATATATCCATTTTTGAAGTTATTATCGGCTATTTTTTTATTTTCTAGTGCAGCTTCTTTTGCTTTTTCTAATACTTCAACTGCTTTATAGGCAACTTGTAATTGCATATAAGCTTTTTTAACCTCTAATTTTATATAATCAGTTGTTCTTATTGATTGTAGTTCTATAGCGTTCATTTTTGCTTTTGCGGCTTTGCGCATAAACAATCCATCTGCATTAAAAATAGGTTGTTGAACTTCAATTTTTGTAGCAAAATTTTGAATTTCTTTTGGGTTATTTAATACTGATGGGAGAAAATCTGCTTGTACTAAAATTTCTTGATTTAACTTTGAACCAAATGCCATTAAAGGATTAGTAGTTGCAATTGCTGAATGTGAAATAGTAATATTTGGCAATAAAATTGAGTTCGTTTGGTTATAATCTGCTTTTGCAATATTAAAATCTTGTTCAGAAATTTTAATGGTGTGATTGTTCTTTTCAACTTTAGTTAACACTTCTTTAAATGAAATAGTTTTTTCACTTTGAGCGTTAACAATCAAAATGTTAGATAGGAAAAATAGAATTAATAGGCTATTTTTAATTTGCATAGTTTTTGTTTTTTAGTATGCTGCAAATGTAATTGAGGTTACATGTTTAAACGGTAATAAATGGTACAGACTTTAGTAACAATTGTTACTGTGAATTTAAATTAAAGCTATTCTTCACCTTTTTAACTACTTGTTTTACGGTACTTTATGAGGTGCAGATCTATTATTCTTTCTTGCGTACCTTCATGTTTAAAGCTTCAACACCTAGTGAAAATGCAATAGCAAAGTATAAATATCCTTTAGGTATTGCTCCTACATGTTGATGGAATATCTCCGCATTAGATAAATGAGCTCCTTCTGTTATAAGCATAAATCCTATTAAAATTAAAAATGAAAGCGCTAGCATTTGTATGGTAGGATGCTGGTTTACAAATTTGCCAACAGGAACGGCAAAAATCATCATAATTATCATTGAAACAATAACAGCTGTAATCATAATTATTAAAGCTCCCTCTATTCCATTTGTCATTCCAACAGCGGTTAATACTGAGTCGAATGAGAAAACGATATCAATCATTACAATTTGAAAAACAACCATCCCTAGAGTAGCTGCAATTTTAGATTTTTTAATTTTTCCATCATTTGTAATTCCTTCAACTTTATGATGAATTTCACTAGTGCTTTTATACAATAAAAAGATACCTCCTAAGAACAAAATTACACTTTGACCAGTGATGCCAGCCTTAAACCAAGATAAATTAAACGAATAGAACGGTTCTTTCATTGAAATTAAGTAGGAAACACCTAATAATAATAAAATTCTAAAAACAAGCGCTAGTAACAAGCCAATTCTAGTCGCTTTTTTTATTTGATTTTTGGGTAATTTACCTGCTGTAATTGAAATAAAAATAATATTATCAATTCCTAAAATAATTTCTAAAAAAGTAAGTGTTAAAAGTGCAATCCAAGTGTCGGCTTGTAGAAATAATTCCATTGATTAATTTGATTTTTTGAAAATTGTACCTTTTTGTATAAAATTAGAATGTCCAATTACAGCTTCAAAATCATAAGAATCCTTATTTAAGTTGGTAATTTTTATATGCATTGGTTCTTCATCTATCGCTGTTTTTGGGTGTAATATTTGAAGTGTGTAATTAAAATTGTTTTCCCAAGTAATTGAAAGTGAATCTATTCGGTCTTCGTATTTTTCAATTTGAAGAGAGTCTTGTCTAATAATTATAGTTTTTTCATAACCTTTTCCTTCAGGAATTTCAAAAGTGCCTGTTTTAAAACGGTCAGGATTTAATTCTTCATTTTTACATGATAGAATTGTTATTGATAAAGCGAATATTAGTATAAATTTTTTCATTAGATTCCTGTGTAATTACTAGGTGTTATAGCTTTTAATTCAGCCTTTATATCATTAGAAACATTGAGGCTTTCAATAAAATCTGCCATAGATTTTTGGTTGATTTTTTCATTAGTTCTTGTCAATCCTTTTAGTGCTTCATACGGATTTGGATATGCTTCTCTACGTAATATTGTTTGAATTGCCTCAGCAACCACAGCCCAATTGTTTTCTAAATCTTCAGCAATTTTTTCTTTGTTAATTAATAACTTATTTAACCCTTTTAATGTAGAACCAAAGGCAATAATTGTGTGTCCAAACGGAACACCAACATTTCTTAGCACAGTTGAATCTGTTAAATCTCTTTGCAAGCGAGAAATTGGAAGTTTAGCTGATAAATGCTCAAAAATTGCATTTGCCATACCTAAGTTACCTTCAGAATTCTCAAAATCAATTGGATTCACCTTATGTGGCATTGCAGAGGAACCAACTTCACCTTTTTTAATTTTTTGTTTGAAATAATTCATAGACACATACGTCCAAATATCTCTGTCAAAATCAATAAGAATAGTATTAATCCGTTTTAAAGCATCAAAAATTCCTGCTAAATGATCATAATGTTCTATTTGAGTAGTAGGAAATGAGTGGTGTAAGCCTAAAACCTTTTCTACAAAATGAGTTCCAAAAGCTTTCCAGTCTATGGTGGGGTAAGCAACTTTATGTGCATTGAAATTTCCAGTTGCACCACCAAATTTTGCGGCATAAGGAATATTTTGAAGTTGTTTTACTTGTTGTTCAATACGTTCAATAAATACTAAAAATTCTTTTCCTAATCGGGTTGGTGATGCAGGCTGACCATGTGTACGTGCTAACATTGGAATATCTGCCCAAGCGATTGCTAATTGTCTTAATTTTTCTAGAAGTATTGCTAATTCTGGATAATAAACAATATCAAAAGCATCATTAATAGATAAAGGTGTTGCTGTGTTGTTTATATCTTGTGAAGTTAATCCAAAGTGGATAAACTCTTTAAATTCGTGTAATTTAAGGATGTCAAACTGTTCTTTAATAAAGTATTCAACGGCTTTTACATCATGATTTGTAATGCTTTCAATGTCTTTAATTTTTTGTGCATCAGAAGATGAGAAATTTTGATAAATTGAACGTAATTTATCAAAAAGAGAAGTATTAAAATTAGCTAATTGTGGTAGTGGAATTTCACATAATGCAATGAAATATTCAATTTCTACTTTTACACGATATTTAATTAACGCTTCTTCTGAAAAAAAAGGAGCTAAATTTTCTACTTTGTTTCTATATCTTCCATCAATTGGAGATATTGCGTTTAAAATTGTTAAAGACATTTTTTAGTTTTGTATTGAAAAACAAAATTAATGAAATTAACCTAAATTAATAGGTTTATTTATTTTTAATCCAACTTAAAATTTTCTTTCCACGAGCTTTATAAGCAGCACTTTCATTTATAATGTTCTGTTGTATAATTAATTGTAATTCTTGGTGAATCCATTTTTCATTTTTACCAAATAAATATAGCATTTCCATAGTGTATGCTTTTACAGCCACTTTTTGTTTTCCAATTAACCAATCAAATCCTGCTTCAATAATATTATTTATATGATTTTTGGTTATTTTATTTTTAATTATTGAAGCTTGTGTTGAAGTGTGTGATTTTGCTAAAAATTCACATATTTTTGCAACGGGTCGTACAGCACTATCAAATTTAATTTTGTGAATATTTTTGGTGAAATAATTAAGATGTGGTGCTAACCAATCCAATTTTTTAGTACAAACAAATTCTAATACCCAAGCGGCTTTAATAGATAACTTGTTATTAAATTCAACTACTAATTCAAGTAAATATTTAAAAAGAATAGGATTTTCTATAACTAAGTTGGCAACACATAAACGATTTTCACGTTTAGCATTTTTAATATTATTAAGTTGTAAAATTAAATACTCTTTATTCATTTTGCTGTTTGTCCTTTTTCTTTGGTGATAATTTATATAATAAATATATAAAACCAGCAATTACATGACCAATAACAACAATCATAATTGTATAAAACCAAAAATTTGAAATTCGCATAATTAAAAGTTTATTTAAATATATGAAAAGAATAGTATCTTTATTTTTTTAAAATACAAAATTATGAAATTATCAGCTGCATTACTTCTAACATTTATATTCAATTTTAACGGATTTTCTCAACAAGTTTATTCAAAAAAAGAACCTTTTGCACATACATTTTCTATAGTTGCAAGAGATACAGTAACTGGTGAAATGGGTGTTGCGGTTCAATCTCACTGGTTTTCTGTAGGTAGTTTAGTTGCTTGGGGAAAAGCGGGTGTTGGTGTTGTTGCAACACAATCATTTATAAATCCTTCATTTGGACCAAGAGGACTTAGTTTATTAGAAAATGGATTAACGCCAAAATTAGCAGTAGAAACATTGTTAAAATTAGATGCAGGAAGAGATGTTAGGCAATTGGCAATTTTAGATGTTCAAGGTAATGTATATACATATACAGGTAAAAACTGTATTGAAGCAGCCGGACATATAATTGGAGATAATTTTTCAGTTCAAGCTAATTTAATGGAAAAAAATACCGTTTGGCCTGCCATGGAAAAGGCATTTAAAAATTCAAAAGGGAGTTTAGCTGAACGTATGCTTATTGCCATGGAAGCTGCTCAAAAAGAAGGTGGTGATATTAGAGGAAAACAATCTGTCGCAATTTTAGTTGTTAAAGCAAAGAGTACGGGTAATAGTTGGGAAGATAAAGTAGTAGATTTACGAGTTGAAGATAGTGATAATCCTTTAGTTGAAATGCGTAGATTGTTAACAATTCATTCCGCTTATGAATTTATGAATAAAGGTGATTTAGCTGTGGAACAAAACAATTTTAAACTAGCAAAAGAACATTATAAAACTGCTCAAAAAATAAATCCCAATAATTTAGAAATGAAATACTGGTATGCTGTAACTTTGGCAAATAATAATGAGATGGCTGAAGCAAAAGTTATTTTTAAAAATATATTTAAGCAAAATAATAACTGGAAAAAATTAACTCCAAGGTTAGTAAAAGCAAAGTTATTATTAGTAAATGAGTCTCAATTAGAAGAAATATTAAAATTATAGATAATGAAAAAAGTACTCTTAGGAATTTTAGTTGTAATTATTTTAATACAATTTATTCGTCCTGAAAAGAATGATTCTAATGACAAAACAAGTGATATAACAACTGTAATGGAAGTTCCAGATAATGTAAATCAAATTATTAAAACTTCGTGCTTAGATTGTCATTCTAATACAACAATGTATCCTTGGTATAGTGAAATTGCACCTGTATCTTGGTATTTGGCACAACACGTAAATGAAGGAAAAGAGCATTTAAATTTTTCAGAATGGGCTGCTTACAACAAGGATCAAAAAAATCATATTTTAAAAGATTTAAAGGAAGAATTAGAAGATCACGAAATGCCTTTAAAAAGTTATTTAATACTTCATAAAGATGCAAAAATGACTAAAAAACAGTATGAAACAGTACTAAACTGGGTAAAAACAATTCCTTCAGAATAAATAAAAATGAGAATTTATGATTCAATAGTTGTATTTTTTTTGATAACCATATTTAGTTATCAAACTATAAATGCACAAAAAAAAATAAATCAGTTAAATGCAAATGGTGAAAGAACAGGTGTTTGGAAAAAATACCATAATAATAAACGTATCAGATACCAAGGTCAGTTTAAAGATGGAAAAGAAGTAGGTGTTTTTAAGTATTATAGTATTTTAAGTTCCGAGCATCCAACTGCTATTAAAACATTTTTAAAAGATGAAAATATAGCCAAAGTTCAGTTTTTCACAGAAAAGGGGGTTTTAAAGAGCATTGGAGAAATGAAAGGTAAAGAAAGAGTTGGAAAATGGCTATATTATCATCCCAATGGAACAGCAATACTTGCCGAAGAGAATTATGAAAATGGTATTTTAAATGGTGAGTCTAAAACATTTTATGTTACTGGAAAAATAACTGAATCATCTCATTATAAGAATGGTAAATTACATGGAAATTTAAAACGATATGCAGATAATGGAGTTTTATTAGATGATTTAAATTACGAAAATGATAAACTTCAAGGACCTGCAAAGTACTATAATATTAAAGGAAAATTAATATATTGGGGAGATTATGAAAATGATGAAAAAGTAGGAAAGTGGGAGTTTTTTGAAGATGGAAAACCTTTAGATAGTATTAAAGCTAATTAAAATTTAAAATTTTGGATATAAAAAAAATATTTAAAAACAATAAAAATTGGATAGTTGAAAAACTTAAAGTTGACAAAAATTATTTTAAAAATTTGGCTGAAGGTCAAAAACCACAAATTTTATACATAGGCTGTTCTGATAGTCGTGTTTCAGCAGAAGACTTAATGGGTGTTCAACCAGGTGAAGTTTTTGTACATAGAAATATTGCAAATATGGTTCCAAATACAGATTTAAATGTGATGTCTGTAATAAATTATGCGGTAAGTCATTTGAATGTAAAACATGTTGTTGTTTGTGGGCATTACAATTGTGGAGGTGTAAAAGAAGCGATGTTATCGAAAGATTTGGGGTTGTTAAATCCTTGGTTACGAAATATCCGTGATGTATATAGATTACACCATACGGAATTGGATTTAATCATAAATAAAGATGATAAATACAATAGGCTTGTAGAGCTAAATGTGCAAGAGCAATGTATAAATGTTATAAAAACTGCAGTTGTTCAAAATGCTTTGCTCGAAAAAAGGATTACAGTTCATGGTTGGGTTTGGGATATTCATACAGGAGAATTAGTTGATTTAAAAATTGATTTTGATGAAATCTTGAAAGAAATTATGGAAATTTATCGTCTTACTTAATAGCTGATTTAATTTTAGTACCATTAATTTTTGTCAATATGTATTAGTTGTTTTTAATTAAATTTAAACACCTTAAATTATGTATATTTACTTTAGATATTATAAGTGTTTAGGGTAAATATTGTGAACAGTTCAAAAGAAGCCATTCAAATTTTAAAATCAAAGAAAAGTAATTTTTATTTTTTTTCAAAACATTGTTTTGCACTTGTTTTTTTAGGTTTAATTTCATCACAATTTGTTTTAAGTCAAAGTAGTGAAATTTCATTTAATGCTAACAAAAATGTTAAAAAGGAAACAAGCAGTGTAAATGCAAACTTTCAAAAATATTTAGCATTACTTAAAACCCACCAACTTCTTCAACATGAGTTAAAAGATAGTACAAGCTATTTTCATAAAATTCGAAATAGAAATTATGTTTTAACAGGAAAAGATATTAATGTTATTAACCTAGAATTTTCAAAAAGAATAGCTGTATTAAATGAATCTATAATTTTAGCTGAAATTGATGATAATTTAGGTGGGAACTTACTTTTTAATAATTTAATAGCTACACATTTAAAAATAAAATCATTAGAAACATTTTTACTTCAGCAAAAGGTAGTTGGTGATAATGAAACAGTAGATAATTTGATTAATGAAGAAAATAAATTTTACAGAATAGAAAAAAAGTCTTTAAAAAAAATAAAAAGAATTTTAATCTCAAGAAAGTTTAGAAAATCAATTCTTGAGTCTTGGAATCGTTCAAAAAAAAATAGTATAAATACTATTCAAAGAGTTGAAAATAAAGCAATTGAGAATCGTATAAAAGAATCCACCTATTATCAAAATTTCTTATCGAGTGGTAAAAATATTAAAAAATCTAAAAAATATTTCAGAAAGTTAATTGATAAAAAGAGTTCATTTTATGCTGAAGTAAATTTTAATAACTTTTTGAATGCCATTTTCTCTGGATTATCTAATGTAGTAAGTAATTTTATGGGAATATTTGCTACAAGAAAAGGTGAATTACTTAATAACAATGAATTTATAAATACTTCTTTAAAATTATTACAACCTTTAGATATAGTTTTAGAAAAAACACCATTTAGATTAACCGATAAATTTATTCCCGGATATTGGGGACATGCAGCAATTTATATAGGAAATGAATCTCAATTAAAAGGCTTAGGTGTTTGGGATAATAAATTTGTAACAAAGTATCACAAACAAATTAAAGAAGGAAAGGTAATTATTGAAGCATTAAGACGTAAAGTTGAATGTAACACTTTTAAAAATTTCTCAAATATTGATGATTACGTACATTTAAGATTAGTAAAAGAACTAACCATAGAGGAAAAAAGAGAACTAATTATTAGAGCATTTGCTCAAATTGGAAAAAAATATGATTTTGGATATGATGTTGAATCTAGTAAAAAAATTATCTGTTCAGAATTACTTTATATTACATTTGATAATGTTGTATTTAACACTTCAAAATTTATGGGAATTAGTACAATATCTGTCGATCAAATTGCTGAACAAGGTTTAAAAGGTGGTGCATTTTATCCAATTGATTTATATTTAGATGGCATAAGAATTAAAGAAGATAAAATTTTTGAAATTTACGACCAACTTCCAACTCTAAAAAATAAAGAAATAAGAAAGTTAAAAAAGAGTTTACATAAATAATATAAAAGGTTTTACTTAATGATTAAAATATTGAAGGAGTTGTAAAAATTGGTATTATCGATGCTCTAAATAAACCGTTATGTCTAATTAAAAAAAATAAACAAAAAAGATATGATTGAACAACTAGAAACTTCAACCAAAAACAGTATTGCTATAGAAGTAATAGATGGTTTTACCGAAACTGATGAAAAACTTTGTCAGAAGTTTTTTCAAGAAAAATTAGACCAAGGTTTTAAACAAGTGAATGTTTTAATAAAATTGGACGAGATGAAAATAAGTCACAGCAGTATTAAGGCATTTATGGAAGATACTATTTGGGTTTTGAGACATTATAAGAAATTAGGGCATCTCGCCATTGTGGCTCATTCTAAAATTCTTAAAGCATTAGTGCCCATTGATAATCTATTTTTTGAACGAGCAAGTAAAGGCAGAAAAGAACGCTATTTTGACGTTATCCAAATGGATGAAGCAATGGAATTTATAGATGATAATGCAACCTATTAAAATTCTATATTCAAGAGAATTATGACATTACACAGAAAAAGAAACAAAAATTTAGGATTAGCTGAACTTATTGCCATTGCCTTGGGAGGAATGGTTGGTGGAGGGATTTTTACAATACTTGGTATTTCGGTATCAATGATTGGAAATTTAACACCTATTGCAATTATTATTGGTGGATTAATTGCTTCATTGGCTGCATATTCCTATGTGAAATTAGGATTGTATTATAGAGATGAGGGAGCAACTTACTCATTCTATAAGCGAACCTATCCAAAATCACATTTTAAAGCCTCAGCCATTGGCTGGTTTATTATTTTCGGTTACATCAGCACTTTGGCATTGTATGCTTACACTTTTTCATCTTATGCTATAAGTAGCTCCAATTTCGCAAATAATATATGGCTTAGAAAAGCCATTGCAATTGGTGTAATAGGCGTTTTTACTTTAATAAATATTTGGAGTGTAAACGGAATGGGGAAAATTGAAGATTTAATGGTTTATACAAAATTAATTGTTTTGACAATTATATCAATTGTTTTAATGCAGCACGGAACTACTGATTTTGGAACATTTATAGAAAATATGGCTATGGATGCAGAGAGTTCAAGTGTATTTTCAATTCTAATAGTTGCCTCATTAACATTTGTTTCTTACGAAGGATTTCAGCTAGTAATTAACGCTGTAAATGAAATGACGAATCCTGAGAAAAATATTCCAAGAGCCATTTACTCAGCTATAACTTTAGCAATTTTAATTTATGTAGTAATTGCAATGGGTGCATTGTTTGCGATTCCAACAGAGGAAATTATAAAAAATAAAGAATATGCACTTGCTGCAGGAGCAGGAGATGTACTTGGAAAACTAGGTACAAACCTCGTCATTCTTGGAGCAATATTGGCAACAAGTAGCGCTATAAGCGGGACTGTTTTTGGTGCATCAAGACAAATGTCTGTTGTAGCAAAAGATGGTTACTTCCCAAATTGGTTAGCCATTAGAAAAAATAATAGTCCGCAAAATGCCATTATCGGAATGGCAGTGATGTCGAGCATTCTAATATTAATTGGTGGTCTTGAATTAATACTTGAATTTGGAAGTATTACCTTTTTGTTGGTATCATTATTAATGGCTGTTGCCAATTATAAAATAAGAGATAAGACGAACTCTTCAAAATTTCTAACAGCATTGTCTATAGTTGGATTAGGCATTGGCGGAATGCTAATTTTGTACTATGAATTTACCAATAAATGGGAACAGTTAATTACCATAATAATACTTTATATTATTTTGGCTTTTGGTGCTTGGAGCTATTCAAAAAAACAGAAGAATAAGAAGGATTAAACACCGTAAACGTAAAAGTTATTTAATAGATACGAAATTACCTTTTTTGATGAATTGATTTAAGCTTAAAAGCAATAACTAGCTACGCTTACTTATATAATAAGAATCCGTAACTTTGCACTCCAAATTAAAGAAAAATGAAACGTGTTATAGTAGGTCTTTCAGGTGGAGTAGATAGCAGTGTAGCAGCATACTTGTTAAAAGAACAAGGTTATGAGGTAATTGGACTTTTTATGAAAAATTGGCATGATGATTCTGTAACAATATCCAATGAATGTCCCTGGTTAGAAGATAGCAATGATGCTATGCTTGTTGCTGATAAATTAGGAATTCCATTTCAAGTTGTAGATTTAAGTGAGCAATATAAGGAACGGATTGTTGATTATATGTTTAAAGAATACGAAATGGGGCGCACTCCAAACCCTGATGTTTTATGTAATAGAGAAATTAAATTTGATGTTTTTTCAAAGATTGCTGAAGAATTAGGAGCTGATTTTGTGGCTACAGGTCATTACTGTAGAAAAGGAGAAGAAATAATAAATGGAGATAATGTTTATAAATTATTAGCTGGAGCTGATAATAATAAAGATCAATCCTATTTTTTATGTCAGTTATCTCAAGAACAATTGTCAAAAGCATTATTTCCAATTGGTGAATTAACAAAACCCGAAGTGCGTAAGATTGCGGCTGAACAAGATTTAATTACTGCTGAGAAGAAAGATTCTCAAGGCTTATGTTTTATTGGAAAAGTTCGTTTACCAGAATTTTTACAACAAAAATTAAAGCCAAAAGAAGGTGTTATTGTTAAAATTCCGGGTAACTCAAAAATATTTGAAAGAGAAATTCCAAATTTTTTAAATAAAGAAGAAGAGTTAGCTTTTTTTGCAACTAAATACAACTATAATATATCAGATGGAGATGTTGTTGGAAAACATCAAGGGGCTCATTATTTTACAAAAGGACAACGAAAAGGATTGGCAGTAGGAGGAATGAAAGAACCTTTATTTGTAATTGATACTAATGTTATTGAAAATGTGATTTATACAGGTGAAGGTAAAGCACATAAAGGATTGTACAGAAACACATTATTTGTTTTAAATGAAGAATTACATTGGATAAGAAAAGATTTGGTATTAAAAAATGGAGAATCTATGGATGTGAAAAGTCGTATTAGATATCGCCAAAAATTAGAAAAAGCCATACTGTATAAAGTTGAAAAAGGAATGTATGTTCAATTTAAAAATGAACAATCTGCAATTACAGAAGGTCAATTTGTTGCTTGGTATGTGGGTGATGAGTTGTTAGGTTCTGGAGTAATAGCTTAATCTTTAATACTAATTAAAATATAAAATTGAATAAAAATTGTTATTTTTGATAATGAAACCCCTAAATAAACTATTGTGAAAAAAAAATTACTAATATTTCTTCTAATTTTTTCGTTAACAAAATCATTTGCACAAGTTGAAGATGCTTGGGTTTATTTTAATGACAAGCCCAGTGAAACTACTTTTACAAATTCACCATTAACAATGCTTACTCAAAGGGCATTAGATAGAAGAACACGTTATAATATTGCACTAGATATTAAAGATATTCCAGTTGAAGCTAATTATGTGTTACAAGTAAAAAACTCAGCAGGAATTACAATCAAAGCACGATCTAAATGGTTAAATGCGCTGCACATTCAAGGCATAAAAGCCGATATTGATAATTTATTAAATTTAAATTTTGTGAATAGTGTTTATTATGCTAACAAATCATTAAATACTGGAGGGAAAAGCTTAAAAAACAAGAAAGTTATTCAAACTAATAAAACGCTTGATATTGTTACAGATTACAATTATGGTAATGGAGCCAACCAAATTGAAATGTTAAGTGGAGAAGTTTTACATCAAAATAATTTTACAGGTCAAGGAATGCAAATTGCAATTATTGATGCTGGATTTCCCAATGTGGATAATTATAGTGCTTTCCAAAGAATTAGAGATAATAATCAAATTTTAGGCGGTTACGATTTTGTGAATAGAAATGATAATTTTTATACAGGTTTTTATCATGGAATGGCTGTTTTATCAACAATTGGAGGATATTTAGATAATGAATTTATTGGTACGGCGCCAGATGCTGAGTTTTATTTATTTATTTCTGAAGATACAGATAATGAAACACCTTTAGAAGAAAGTCTTTGGGTAGAAGCAGCAGAAAGGGCAGATAGTTTAGGCGTAGATGTTATAAATACGTCTTTGGGTTATACAACTTTTGATAATTCAAATTATAATTATGGGTATGCTGATATGGATGGGCAAACTACGTTTATTTCAAGAGGGGCTGAAATTGCTTTTTCTCGAGGAATGATAATCGTAAATTCAGCAGGTAATGAAGGGAATAGTGCTTGGCACTACATAAGTGCACCAGCTGATGCTGCATCGGTATTAAGTATTGGAGCCGTAGATGCTTCTGGTATAATTGCAAGTTTTAGCTCTTACGGTCCAACTTCAGATGGTAGAATAAAACCTGATGTTTGTGCGCAAGGTGCTAATGTTTATATAATAAACTCCTCAGGAAATGTTGCAACATCAAATGGCACCTCATTTTCATCACCTGTTTTAGCGGGTGTTGTTACATGTTTATGGCAAGCCTTTCCTAATAAAAGTAATGCCGAAATTGTTCAACTAATTAAAGAATCATCTCATTTGTATGCTAGCCCTACAGCTCAAGAAGGCTATGGAATTCCTAATTTTGAAACCGTATATAATTTACTCTCAATTGATATGAACGACCTTGATGGTGATGGCGTTTTGAACAATCTAGATTTATGTCCAAATACACCTGCGGGAACTTTAGTTGATGCTAATGGTTGTTTATTGTTATCTTCAGATAATTTTAATATTGAAGTGATTAGTGAAACTTGTCCTAATAAAAATAATGGGAAAATTACAATCACAGCTTCTGAAACGTATAATTATACAGCGACGGTAAATGGTACTAATTACTCTTTTTTAGATAATATATTGAGTCTTGAAGATTTAGAGGTTGGTATTTATGAAGTTTGTGTTTTTATAGCAGCCCAAAGTTATGAGCAGTGTTTTAATATCGCTGTAAATGCGGGAACTACTATTTCGGGGAAGGCTAGTATTACTTCAAAATCAATTATTATAGAATTAAGTGAAGGAACTAAACCATTTACGGTATATGTAAATGGAACTAAAGAAATGCAAACATCAAATAGTAAATTTGAAGTTGATGTTAATTCTGGAGATTTAGTAGAAGTAAAGACGAGTGTTGCTTGTGAAGGTGTTTTTTCAAAAGAGATTATATTGGAAGGTGTAATTAGTGTGTATCCAAATCCAACAAAAAATACAATTAATTTTAAATTTCCTACAAATATTAATGAAATAGAAGTTGTAATTTATAGCTTACTAGGAAAAAATATATTACAAACAACAGTTCAAAAGAATAATCCAAAAATTAATATTTCATCGTTATCTAAAGGGTTGTATATGGTTCAAATGAAATATAACGATACAATAAAAACAATAAAAGTCCTTAAAAATTAAATGAACAATCGTATTACTGAACTTTTTAAAATTAAATACCCATTAATTCAGGCTGGGATGATTTGGAATAGTGGTTGGAAGTTAGCTTCGGCAGTAAGTAATGCAGGTGGATTAGGTTTAATTGGAGCAGGTTCTATGTACCCAGATGTTTTAAGAGAGCATATTCAAAAATGTAAAAAAGCAACTAGGAAACCTTTTGGAGTAAATGTGCCAATGTTATATCCTAATATTGAAGAAATTATGCAAATTATTGTTGATGAAGGTGTAAAAATTGTATTTACTTCTGCCGGAAACCCTAAAACTTGGACACCTTTTTTAAAAGAAAAGGGTATTACAGTTGTTCATGTGGTAAGCAGTGTAAAATTCGCTTTAAAGTCTGAATTAGCAGGTGTTGATGCTGTTGTTGCTGAAGGATTTGAAGCAGGAGGTCATAATGGAAGAGAAGAAACTACCACATTTACTTTAATACCAATGGTAAAAGAAAAATTAACAATCCCTGTAATTGCAGCAGGTGGTATTGGAACTGGAAGAGGAATGTTGGCAGCTATGGTTTTAGGTGCAGATGCTGTTCAAATTGGGAGTAGATTTGTAGCGAGTGAAGAATCATCAGCTCATATAAATTTTAAAGAAGAGGTTGTAAAAACTGAAGATGGTGATACGCAATTAACCTTAAAAGAATTAGCGCCAGTTCGTTTAATTAAAAATAAGTTTTATAATGAACTTCAAGAATTATATCAACAAAAACCTACAGTTGAACAATTAAAAGAAAAGTTGGGTAGAGCAAGAGCAAAAAAAGGAATGTTTGAGGGAGATATAGAAAATGGAGAATTAGAAATTGGTCAAATTGCAGGGTTAATTCATGAAATTAAACCAGCAGCTGAAATTTTAAAAGAAATTATAGAAGAGTTTAATGAAGTAAAAACTTCATTCTGTTAAGTATTTCCTATTTTGTTTCTTTTTTAGGAGGCATAGGTCCTCGTAGGTGTATAATTAATCCGTTTAAAAAATTACGTAAAAATTGATCGCCACATTCCATATATTTTGGGTGATCTTCTTTCCTAAAGATAGCTCCTAATTCACTTTTTGTTATCTTAAAGTCAACTAAACTACAAATTTTCACAATATCGTCATCACGTAGTTTTAGTGCTACACGTATTTTTTTAAAAACATCATTATTTGTTAAACCCATTTGACAAAGATAATTTTTTATAAATTATAAAGTAACTTAACTAGCACTAAACTTTTCTCGTTTAAGTTCTAATTGCATTTGTTTTACTGTTTGTGAACTATTATTGTGACTCCAACCAGGAGGTCCAAATACATACATAAATTTATGAAACCAATTTTTAGTTTTTTTGGTGTCAATCCAAATATCTTTATATTCATGAGTTAGAATTACCCAAGGGTTATAAGAATCTGGAGCATGAGTTACGCCATATTCAACTTTAATAGTTTCATCAAATTCTTTCCAAGTCCCGAATATTTTATCGAATATATTTAAAAAACCTCCGTGATTTTTATCCATATATTCCAAATTTTTTGCGTGATGTACTTGATGCATTGTATGCGTATTAAATATTTTTTCTATAAATCCCATTTTTGGAATATAAACTGAATGTAATTGAAATTGCCATAGAGCTTCAATTCCTAAGCATACAACTACCATTTCTGGTCTAAAACCCAATGCCGGAATCCACATATAAAATAGGGGTTTATACAAAATTGTAAACCAACCATTGCGTACTGCAGTGCCCAAATTATAATTATCTGAGGAATGATGTACAATATGTGCGGCCCATAATGCTCTTACCATGTGGTTTTGCCTATGAAACCAGTAGTATGTAAAATCATCTAATAATTGACAAGCTATCCAAATGTACCATGCATATCCAAAAGAATTCCATCCCATAATATTTGTTCTAATTCCATTAATTTCAGGATTAAAAATTTCAAAAATGAAATTAAAAATTACAATTGCGGAAATTGTTTTTATTAAAGGTGCAATTATTGCAGAACCAATACCCATAAATAAGCTAGCTCCTAAATCCTTCCATTCATACAGGTTTTTTTTATTGTGACTTTTGCTGTAGGTAAGTTCAAGTAAAATTAGTGCTAAGAAGCAAGGAACTCCGTACACTAATGGGTTGGTGAAATCCATTCGTTCGTTTTAGTATAAATTAAAGGCCGAATATAAGGTTATTTTTATCTAACCTTTTAAAATTCAGTTTTTATTACTCAATAACTTATAAAATTGATGTTTATTTTGTGAATATTAATTTTATAGCTACAATTAACATCATAAATCCAAAAACTCTTTTAAGCATTCTTTGATCTATTTGAAGTGCTATTTTAGAGCCAATAAACCCACCAACAATAAATAATACAGAAACAATTAATGCAACTTTCCAATCTATATTACCGCCATTACCTGCAGTATGATAATTATAAACTGCTAAAAATGTTACAGGAGGAAGCATAACAGCTAAACTTAAACCTTGGGCATTATATTGAGTTAATCCCAAAAAGATGATAAAGAGCGGAACCATAATAATTCCACCGCCAACACCTACTAAACCACTTAAAATTCCCGCTAATAAACCAATAATAATTAAGATAATAATTGTTGTTATTGTCATTTTCATCTGTTTAAATTTTATTTTATAGCGGTAAACAGCTGCTGTTCGCTATTAATCATTCCTTTGTGTATCAAAATTTGTTATGCTCGTTTCATATTAGTTTTCTGAAGGAATTTTTAACGTATATAATTTTCGTGATTTGTTATTTAATTTATTTTCACGTAACCATGGGTTATGTAATTTTAAAATTTTGTAATTAATGCCTAAATTTTTTGAAAACTGTGCAATATCATTAATAACAGTATCAACTTTAATCAATTTAGTGGGTTCTAATTTATACAAATCTTCAGCATCAAATACAAAACCATATTTTTTTGGATTTGTTAGTATTTCTTTTAAAGCAACCATTCTTGGCACATAACGTTGTGTTTCATCACCCAAAAGTAAATCGTAATAAGTATTAACTTTTTGAGATTCAATTTTCCGAGCAATACCTGTATTACCTGCATTGTATGCTGCTGCTGCCATTGTCCAACTTCCAAATCGTTTTTTTGCAGCTTTCAAATAGTCGCAGGCAGCTTGAGTTGCTTTTTCTAAATGATAACGTTCATCTACATTGTCATTTACTTCTAAACCATTTTCTTTTGCGGTTGATTTCATAAGTTGCCAAAAACCTTTTGCGCCTGCAGGTGAAGTTACATTTTGTAAACCACTTTCAATAACTGCCAGATATTTAAAATCATTGGGAATTCCATTTTTTTCTAAAATAGGCTCAATTACTGGAAAGTATTTATGAGTTCTTTTAAATAAAAGTAAGCCGTTAGATTGCCAATAAGTATTTACCAATAATTCTCTATCAATACGTTCTTTAATGTCAGTTTTTTCAATTGGTACAGGTTCTCCAGCAAAAGATAAATTTAAGGGAATCTTTAGTGCCTTAATTTTATAAGTTTCACTGGTATTTTTATCACTTTCATTTTTGCCATCAGTTTTTTTTATACTTATTGTACTAGTTGAAAAAATAAATAATGAACTTATCATTATTATGGCAATAAGGCCTAAAAATTTTATTGATTTGTTCATAATATATAGTATTTATTGTTGTTAAATTACAACTAATTTTGAATTTATAGCAATAAGATTGTTATTTTAACAATTAAGGGAGTTCGTTATTATTTCACTAATTGTTTTTGCTTTATCAATAATCATAATATGTGTACCTTTTTCAATAGCAATACAATTTTTTATATGCTTAATAGGGAAAATGCAATCATCAACTCCATGAATATGAAGTATATTTTCAATGGGTTTATCTTGTTGCCAATGAAGTACATTATATATTGCCCAAGTTAAATAGTTGGTATCTCTTACAGAAAGATATTCTTTATAAAGGGCTACTCGTTTTTTTGCAAAATCTCCAAATGCATAGATTGAAAAATTTTCTAAATTTGTGATAGCTTTGGTAGGGAATAATTTATAAGCTTTTGTTTTTTGAATTGCTCTTAGCCGTTTTGGTAGCTCATTTTTACTTTTTACGCTTGAAATTATTATTGTTTTTTTTGTGGATATATGTTTACTCATTTCCTGAGCCATAATACCACCAAAAGAAACTCCAATTATAACCGGATTTTCTTCAGTAACTAGATTAGCCATTCGTTTGGCATAATTTTCAATAGTTTCTTTTTCAGAAAGAGGTAGTAACCATTCTATATAATGAAGTTCAAATTTGGTTTCTGAAAATTGTAAGTATTCAAATATTTTTGAACTTGCAGCTAATCCGGGCACAAAGTAAATATGAATTTTTGTCGATTTCATTAGCTATTCATAATATCTATAATTATAGGTTTTAAACCACTAAAGAAAAATTCAACAGCAATAACCATTACAATTAAACCCATTAATCGCATCATTACTTTATTTCCTGTTTCACCAAGTTTGTCAGTAATTTTACTTGCACCAACTAATATTAAGTAGGTTAATAATAGGACAAAAGCAATTACTGAAATTAATACTATTTTTTGTGAAATTTCGGGTGCATCTTCCATTAAAATAATGGCATTTGTAATTGCTCCAGGTCCGCAAATCATAGGAATTGCTAGTGGTGTTATTGAAATATCTTCAACATAAGCATCAATTTTATCTTCATCATCTGTGTGTTTAATACTTCCTAATCTAGCTTGTAGCATATCCCATCCCATAGTGAAGAAAATAACACCACCAACAATTCTAAAACTATTTACTGAAATTCCGAAGAAATTAAATAAAATTTGTCCAGAAAAGGCAAATGCTATAATAGTAAAAAAAGCTACTAAAGTTGCCTTTTTAGCTGTTTGTTTACGGCGTGCTTTACTTAAAGTAGCTGTCATTGACATAAATATAGGCATGGTACCTAACGGGTTTATCAATGTAAAAAATGATGTAAATATTAAGATTGCAAAAGTGTATAATTCAACCATTATTTTAACTAATTTTATGCAAAAGTAGGAATAGTTACCCAATTAAATCGTACAATTCCATCTTCATCAATTTTGGATAATTTTATTTGTTGAAGTGTATTCACCAATTCAGGATTCCAAGGAGTTTTAACTTTTACATAATTTTGAGTAAATCCTTGAATATATCCATTTTTATTTTCACTTTCAAAGAGTACCGTTAGTTCATTTCCAAGTTGACTTTCATAAAAAGCTCTTCTCTTTTTTACAGATAAACCTCTAAGCATTTTACTGCGTTTTGCTCTCACTTTTTGAGGAACAATGTTACCCATTTCAACAGCTTCAGTGTTTGGTCTTTCAGAATAGGTAAAAACATGTAAATAAGAAATGTTTAATTCGTTTAAGTAATTGTAGGTTTCTAAAAACAGCTTATCTGTTTCACCAGGAAATCCAACAATAACATCAACACCAATACAAGCATTTGGCATTGTTTTTTTAATTTCAGCAACTCTATTGTCGTACGTTTCACGTAAATATCTACGCTTCATTAATTTCAATAATTCATTACTTCCACTTTGTAAAGGAATGTGAAAATGGGGTACAAAATTGTTCGATTTTGAAACAAATTGAATGGTTTCATTAGTTAATAAATTAGGTTCAATAGATGAAATTCTTAAGCGATGAATTCCTTCAACTTTATCTAAAGCTTCAACTAATTCATAAAATGTATGTTCGTGTTTTTTATTTCCAAATTCACCTTTTCCATAATCGCCAATATTAACACCCGTTAATACAATTTCTTTAATACCTTTTTCTGAAATATCTTTGGCATTTTTTAACACATTTTCTAACGTGTCACTTCTTGAAATCCCTCTAGCTAGGGGAATAGTGCAATAGGTACATTTATAATCGCAACCATCTTGTACTTTTAAAAAAGCACGTGTTCTGTCTCCAATTGAATACGCTCCAACATAGAAATCGGCTTCTTCAATTTCACAAGAATGCACTTCTCCCATTTCATTTTTAGAAAGGTCGTTTATATAATCGGTTACTTTAAATTTTTCTGTAGCACCTAATACCATATCAACACCATCAACAGCTGCTAATGCTGATGGTTTTAATTGTGCATAACAACCAATAGCTATTAAAAATGCGTTTTCATTTTGTTTTAAAGCTGATTTTACAATTGTTTTAAAACGTTTATCAGCATTATCAGTTACCGAACAAGTATTTATTACATATATATCCGCTTTTTCATCAAACTCAACACGATCAAAACCTTCATTCTGAAAGTTTCTTGCAATGGTTGAAGTTTCCGAAAAATTAAGTTTACACCCAAGTGTATAAAATGCGACTTTTTTTTGTGCGCTCATTCTTGTACATTTATCGGGTGCAAAAGTACAGAATTTTATTTTTATAATTATAATTTTCAATACTCCAAATCCACTTTATTATGCTGTAATTTTCACTTCAGTTATGACTGAAGTTACAGAAGATTATCAAAGTATGTCAGATAAAATGGTTGAATTAGCTAAACAGCAAGATGGTTTTTTAGGAATTGAATCCGCTAGAGATGAAATTGGAATTACTCATAACCTGAGTTCTACATAAATACTTCTGATTATTAGTCATTTATAAATTCTATAGTAAAAACGGGTGTCATTCCTGCGAAGGCAGGAATCTAAACGCATCCTATTTATGGATTCCTGCCTTCGCAGG
>NZ_JASFZF010000113.1:0-38834 GCF_046055765.1 Lutibacter sp.
ATATTTTCTATATCTGGTGAACACTCATCTATATAAACAGACTCACTCATATTTGAGTTTGGAAATGGGTCATCTTCATTTAACACTCCATCTCCATCAGAATCGCAATCACCAAAAGATAAGTTATCTATTAGTTCTCCACTACCAGTGTCAATTCCTGAATAAAATTCAATGCTTTTAATTGGTTCTTCTGATTGGATTCCAAAAAATGTACCAAGCATTGTTGAGTAAACAAAAGTTGTACCTAATGAACCTAAATTCCCAAATATTTCAATTTCAATAGCCTGATCTGAAACATTTGATAAAACATCCATACTTACAAAATACACATTATTAGATGAGAAATTGATTACCAAATCATTGTTAAAAGAATTAGGACCAAAGACCTTAGATGTATTTCCCAAAAAATTATCATCTAACAAAGCAAATTCATTACTATTTTCTCCTGTAACAGTAAATAATACTCCTGGTAAAATATCTCCTGGTGAAAAAATACCATTATCAGTATTTTCATCTAAAGTACCACTAAAAATAGCCACTCCATCAACATTACCCTCTTCAAAATCTTCCGTTGGTAAATTATCACAAGGAAATTCTTCTGCACTAGAAAAAAATTGAAGCCCTGAATCTTCAGTTCGTTGAGAAACTAGGTTCTTTGTTGAGTTACTAACTTGTTTTGATAAAGAGTTCATATAACTCTGTAAATCAATACCGGATTCTTTCATATCCAATAATGATTTAAAAGATTGTAATTCTACTTCCTGTACATTCATTTCTGAATTTTCAGTAAAATTACTTGTTTCCTTTTCACAGCTTGTATAAAATACTACTGTTAAAAGTAGCATTATACTCATTTTTAAATGTTTCATATAATAAAATTTTAATATTATGATTAGTTTTTATAAAAGTACACAAAGTAAGATTTTAGAACAAGAATATTTATTATACTTAACAAAATACCCTATCCAGCACTTAAATAGCAATAAATTACATTTAAATAGTATTAAGTTCTTTGTTAATAGTCTATATATAAACCGTAAAAGAAAAGAAAAGAAAAGAAAAGAAATAAACTATCTTAAGCTACTATATAGATTTATATTTTCACTGTTAATTAAAAAAATTTGGATCCTTCTTTTCTAAAACATTGTTATTTGTCCTTCATCATCAGACTTTGAATCTTTAGTAATTCCATTATCAACAACTTCTTCATCAGTTACCTCAACCTCTTCAATAATTGGAGCTTCATAAGGAAGTGGCTCTAACATATTCACTTGTTTAATTTTATCTGTAGTTAATTGATTACCAAGTGCTTTTATCCCTTTAACGGCAATAAAATTTTCAAAGTTAACTGCTAAAGATTCTAAACTACGTTTTGAAAATACAACCTCAGCCATTGGTCTATATTCTGTAGATACAATTTCCAGTTGGGACTTAGAATGTTCTGAAATAAATATTTCCTCTTTATTTGGGTGATCAATCATAAAACGTTTTACAAAATATTTTTCTTTATCACCATCAAAATAAATTGCTGAAATTGGTTTTTCTGGAATCCATTTTTCTAATACAATCATATCAACATCAAAATGTGTTGTTAACTCTGGTTTTATAGTTTTAATTATACCTTTCTGATTGATTATCAGTAACCTATCTTCTCCTTTAAACTCTCCTAATAATTCACCTCTATTGTCAACATTTAAGCGTTGAACAGTTTCATCAAACCAAATTTTTCGAGGTTTTAATGTAGATACTCCTTCGGCTTTTAACTCAATTTTTTTAATAGTGTATTTTGTGACCGTGTTTCCTCTAGAACCTCTTCCTTTAATTGCTAAATCAGAAAAATCAATATCCCATTTTAATTTTTTTATACTTCCAACTGCACGTAAATTTATAGTAATTGTCTCTGCTTCACCATTTGGATTTGCAGTAAAATATTTGACTATTGACGCTTTGTTCCCTGCAGTTAAATTATACTCTTTATCTCTAGTTACACCCGTAACATTAAAGCGTTTCATATAACTAGGCCCGCTTCTACCATCACGATAAATCATATTATAAACAGTGCGCTTATCATTCTTTTTAAATACTGCAATGTGAATAATATCTTTACCAACAAACGTTTTGTTATCTACTTTTGTTATTAACATTACACCATCTTTTCTAAATACAATTACATCATCAATATCTGCACAATTATCCACGTATTCATCATGTTTTAAGGAAGTTCCAACAAAACCCTCTTCCCTATTTACATACAATTTCGTGTTTCGCATTACTACTTTTGTAGCTACAATATCATCAAATAAACGAATTTCAGTTTTACGCTCTTTCCCCTTTCCGTAGTTGGTTTTTAGTTTTTTGAAATAATTTATGGCAAAGTCTATTAAGTTTGCTAAATAATTTTTTACAACAACTATTTTATCTTCTAAACTTTCAATAAATTGCTTTGCTTTGTCAATATCGAATTTTGATATTTTTTTGATTCTAATTTCTGTTAACCGAACAATATCTTCTTCTGTGATGGCTCGTTTTAAATGTTTAATATGTGGTTTTAAACCTTTGTCTATAGCTTTAATAACACCTTTCCAAGTTTCTTCTTCTTCAATATCACGATAAATTCTTTTTTCAATAAAAATCCGTTCTAATGATGCAAAATGCCACTGTTCTTCTAATTCATTTAACTGAATTTCAAGTTCTAATTTTAACAACTCAACTGTATGATCTGTTGATAGCCTTAATATATCTGAAACTCCTATAAAAACAGGTGTATTATCTTTAATAACACAACATAATGGCGAAATTGAATTTTCGCAATTTGTAAATGCATACAATGCATCAATTGTTTTATCTGGAGAAATACCACTTGGTAAATGCACTAAAATTTCAACATTTGCAGCGGTGTTATCTTCAATTTGTTTTATTTTAATTTTACCTTTTTCATTGGCTTTTAAAATAGAATCTATTAAGGTTGTAGTTGTTGTTCCAAAAGGAATTTCATTAATTACCAGCGTCTTTTTATCTAGCGTTGCTATTTTTGCTCGTACTCTAATTTTACCTCCACGTTTACCATCATTGTAATTTGAAACATCTGCAATTCCTCCAGTTAAAAAATCTGGAATTAAGGTAAAACTTCTTCCTTTTAAATGCTTTATCGAGGCATCAATAAGTTCTTTAAAATTATGAGGTAATATTTTAGTTGAAAGCCCAACTGCAATACCTTCAGCACCTTGTGCTAATAACATTGGAAATTTAACAGGTAAATCTATGGGCTCTTTCCTTCTTCCATCATAAGACGATTGCCAGTGGGTAGTTTTTGGATTGAAGACCACGTCTAATGCAAATTTAGATAAACGTGCTTCAATATAACGAGAAGCTGCTGCACGGTCACCGGTTAAAATATTTCCCCAGTTCCCTTGCATATCAATCAATAATTCTTTCTGACCAATTTGCACCATTGCATCGGCAATAGAAGCATCACCGTGCGGATGATATTGCATTGTATGCCCAACAATATTAGCTACTTTATTGTAACGTCCATCGTCTAAATCTTTCATAGAATGTAAAATTCTACGCTGTACAGGTTTAAAACCATCACGTATGGCTGGTACTGCACGCTCTAAAATTACATAAGATGCATAATCTAAAAACCAATCTTTATACATTCCCGTTACTTTGGTAATGGTTTCTTGGTTCCCAAATTCTTCGTTTATTTCTTCGCTATATTCTTCTTCTTCTTGCATAGTTATGCCTCTTCTACAATATCTAATTCAACTTTTAAATTTTCAATGATAAATTTTTGCCTATCTGGTGTATTTTTACCCATATAAAATTCTAGTAATGCATCTATAGAAGTTTCTTTATCTAACATTACAGGATCTAAACGAATATCATCGCCTATAAAATTCACAAATTCATCAGGTGAAATTTCACCTAAACCTTTAAATCTAGTAATTTCTGGCTTTCCTTTTAATTTGTTAATTGCGTTTCTTCTCTCATCTTCAGAATAACAGTAAAAAGTTTTCTTTTTATCACGAACCCTAAACAAAGGTGTGTCTAAAATAAATAAATGTCCTTCTTTAATTAATTCAGGGAAAAATTGTAAAAAGAAGGTAATTAATAACAAACGAATGTGCATACCATCCACATCGGCATCGGTAGCAATTACAATATTATTATAACGCAAATTTTCCAAGCCATCTTCAATATTTAACGCTGCCTGTAATAAATTAAATTCTTCATTTTCATACACAATTTTTTTATTCATATTGTAGGAATTCAAAGGTTTTCCACGTAAGCTAAACACCGCTTGCGTATTAACATTCCTTGATTTTGTGATTGAACCACTTGCTGAATCTCCCTCGGTAATAAACAATGTACTTTCTAAACGATTGTCTTTTTTTAAATCGTTTAAATGAACTCTACAATCACGTAGTTTTTTATTATGTAAATTTGCTTTTTTTGCACGTTCACGTGCTAATTTTCGAATACCTGATAAATCTTTTCTTTCTTTTTCAGCTTGCAATATTTTCTTATGAATTTTTTCAGCAGTATCTGGATTTTTATGTAAATAATTATCCAAATTTGTTTTTACAAAGTCTGAAATAAAAGTACGAACTGTTGGCAAACCGCCACCCATTTCTGTAGAACCTAATTTAGTTTTGGTTTGACTTTCGAAAACAGGTTCCATTACTTTTATACTAATTGCAGAAACAATAGATTTTCGAATATCAGAGGCTTCATGATTTTTACCAAAATAATCGCGTATTGTTTTAACAATAGATTCTCTAAATGCGTTTTGATGCGTTCCACCTTGTGTGGTGTGCTGCCCATTTACAAAAGAATGATATTCTTCACTATATTGCGCTTTACTATACGTAATTGCTACTTCAATATCATCACCTTTTAAATGAATAATTGGAAATAACATAAACTCATCGGCAATATTTTCTTCTAATAAATCTTTTAAACCATTTTCAGAATGATACTTTTCACCATTAAAAACAATTGTTAAACCCGTGTTTAAATACACATAGTTTTTAATCATTTTAATAATGTATTCGTTTCTATATTTAAATTTGTTAAAAATTTCTTTATCTGGAATGAAGGTTACTTTTGTCCCTTTTCTTAATGATGATTCTTGTGGTTTTTCATTTAACGTTATATTTCCTGCTGAAAATTCAGCATAAGCAGTTTGATTATCACGAATAGATTGTACTTTAAAATAGGATGATAATGCATTTACAGCTTTGGTACCAACTCCATTTAAGCCAACCGATTTTTTAAATGCTTTTGAATCGTATTTACCACCAGTATTCATTTTAGAAACAACATCTACTACTTTTCCTAAAGGAATACCACGCCCATAATCTCTAACAATAACCGTTTCATCTTTTACCGAAACTTCAATAGTTTTTCCGGCACCCATCACATATTCATCAACCGAATTGTCTAAAACTTCTTTTATAAGTATGTAAATTCCATCATCAGGTGAAGAACCATCACCTAATTTACCTATGTACATTCCCGGACGCATTCTAATATGCTCTTTCCAGTCGAGTGAACGAATATTGTCTTCGGTATACTTTGTTTGTTCAGCCATTAATTTTTATAAAATTCTTGAAGAAGTGCTAATGTACTATTTTGCCTAATAAAATAAAAAAAAGTCTGTTAAAATAGTTATTAACAGACTTTTTTAAGAAAATGTTTTTTTGCTTTATGCTTTACACATTAAACCTAAAATGCATCACATCACCATTTTTAACAACGTATTCTTTCCCTTCAACACGCATTTTACCGGCTTCTTTAACTTTTGCTTCGCTTCCGTAAGAAACAAAATCATTATAGGCAATAACTTCAGCTCTAATAAATCCTTTTTCAAAATCGGTATGGATAACTCCTGCCGCTTGAGGCGCAGTATCACCAATATTAATTGTCCAAGCTCTTACTTCTTTAACTCCAGCTGTAAAATAGGTTTGTTGCTTTAATAATTTATATGCCGCCCTAATTAAAACAGAAGCTCCGGGCTCTTCCAAACCTATATCTTCTAAAAATAATTGACGTTCTTCAAAGCTTTCTAATTCTGTAATATCTGCTTCGGTACCCACTGCTAAAATAATTACTTCAGCATTTTCATCTTTTACAGCTTCTTTAACTGCCTTCACATAATCATTTCCATCAACTGCAGCATTTTCATCAACATTACACACGTACAATACTGGTTTATCTGTAATTAACTGTAACGGAGTAATATATTCTTCTCGTTCTTTTTCTGTTAATTCAGCAGCTCTTACTGAAGATGCAGCTTCTAATGCTATTCTAACTTTTTCCAGCACATCAAATTCTTTTTGAGCCTCTTTATTTCCAGTCCTTGCCATTTTTTTAACACGATCTATTCTTTTTTCTAAAGATTCTAAATCTTTTAATTGTAATTCAATATCAATAGTTTCTTTATCTCTTACAGGATCAATTGTGGTATCAACGTGTATAATATTATCATTATCGAAACATCTTATAACGTGAATAATTGCATCAGTTTCACGAATATTTGCCAAAAATTGGTTTCCTAAACCTTCACCTTTACTTGCGCCACGAACTAACCCTGCAATATCTACAATATCAACGGTTGCGGGTAACACACGCTCTGGATTTACTAATTCCTCTAACTTAACTAATCTATCATCTGGTACATTTACCACACCAATATTTGGTTCAATAGTACAAAATGGAAAGTTGGCACTTTGCGCTTTTGCATTTGATAAACAATTAAATAAGGTTGATTTTCCAACGTTTGGTAATCCTACAATTCCTGCCTTCATAATTAAAAAAATTTGCGGTGCAAATATAGTATTAAGTTTTGTAAATACTAAAAATGATTTTTCAATTATTTTAGAAGTTAAATTAAGCACTTTAAACCCCTGTTAAAAACCTCATAAATAACTATTATTTAGTTATTTAATTCAGTAACTTAGATAATTCAGTATATAACTTACATTTAAAGTCCTTTACTAAAGGTAAAATCTCACAAATAATGTAAAGATTTGATATTAATTTTTAGTAATTTGGCTTTTGCTTATGATTCAATTTATATTAAACAACCAAGTCATTAAAACTACTGCAAAAGCAGGAATGACTTTACTCGATTTTATTAGAGAAAATAAACAATTAAAAGGTACAAAAATAGGGTGTCGTGAAGGTGATTGTGGTGCTTGTACTGTTTTAGTTGGCACTCTAAATAACAACAATATTTCCTACCAAAGTATTACTTCTTGTATTTCTCCATTAGGAAATGCAAATGGGAAACACATTGTTACTGTTGAAGGAATTAATTTACCTGAAAGTTTGAACTTTGTTCAACAGAAAATGGTTGATAATTATGCCACACAATGTGGTTATTGCACACCTGGTTTTGTAGTTTCTTTAGCAGGTTATGCTATTGAAAAATCTTCAGAAAGTACTGCTACTTCTAATGATGCTATGAGTGGAAACATTTGTAGATGTACTGGATACAAATCTATTGAAAAGGCAGCTGTTTTAGTTGATGAGAAGTTAGAAGAAAAAGACAAAAACAACCAAATAGCATGGTTAATTAAAGAGGGTTTTATTCCTGATTACTTTAGAAATATTCCTCAAAAATTACAACAACTTAAACCTGTTGGACTAGAAAAAAAGGGAACAATTGTAGCTAATGGAACAGATTTGTATGTACATAATGCTGATAAATTTTCTGAAGAAGCTATTTACCTAATTTCAAATGAAAATTCATTAAAAGGTATCTCATTTACCAAAAATATATGCACTCTTGGAGCGAATACAACCGTTACTCAAATTTTAGAAAATAAAAGATTAAAATCTATTTTCCCGAAGCTAAAACAGTTTTTAAAGCTAGTTTCTTCTGAACAAATTAGAAATATGGGTACTTTAGGTGGTAATTTTGTAAATGCTTCACCTATTGGAGATATGTCTATTTTCTTTTTAGCTTTAAATAGTACACTTACTATCAAAAATAAAGAAGGTGAAATAAGACAACTACCTTTTCAAAAATTTTATAAAAATTATAAAGTTGTTAATTTAAAAGATAATGAATTAATTGTTTCTATTTCATTTGAAATACCTGATAAAAACACTTCATTTAATTTCGAAAAAGTAAGCAAAAGAACGCATTTAGACATTGCAAGTGTTAACACAGCTTGTAAAATAACAATTAAAACTAATATAATTTCAGAAGCTCATATTTCTTTAGGAGGCGTTGCTGCAATTCCATCTTATTTATCAAAAACAAATAATTATTTAAATGGTAAAGTGTTAAATACTTCAACTATTATTGAGGCTGAAAAAGTATTACAATCGGAAATAAGTCCAATTAGTGATGTAAGAGGAACATCAGATTATAAAAGGTTAATAGCCCGACAACTATTTTTTGCTCATTTTATTGAATTATTTCCTCAAACTATTAATTTTCAAAACTTAGTATCCAAATGAACCGAGCATCATAAATGTTGAAGTATAAGAAGTTGATGAATAGCGAATAGCATATGTTATCGCTAAAAAATAATGTTTAAACATATGAAAACAATGAAAAACATAGATTCTTTTGGACATGTTAGAGGAGAATCTCTATTTGTAGATGATATAAATACAAATCATGGAACATTATATGGTTTGGCTTTCGACTCTCCAAAAGCACACGGAATAATCAAAAATGTTGATTATTCTAAAGCTAAAAATTTAAATGGTGTTATAAAAATATTTACTTATAAAGATATTTTAGGCGAAAATCAAATTGGTGGTATTATTCCTGATGAACCACTTTGGGCAGAAAATGAAGTGCATTTTATAGGACAACCTATTGCTTTTATTGTTGCTGAATCTGAAGCTATTGCAAAAAAAGCAAGAGCACTTATTACTATTAAAATAGAAGAAAAACCAGTTATTACTACTGCAAAAGAAGCAAAAGAAAAAGGAGAATTTATAAATGCTCCTCGTTCATTTAAATTAGGAGATACTACAACTTCTTTTAAAAATTGTGAATATGTAATTGAAGGAGAAACCTTTTCTAACGGACAAGAACATTTATATCTTGAAACTCAAGGATGTTATGCTATTCCTATGGAAAATGGAAATATTAAAATTACATCTTCAACACAAGGGCCAACATCAGTTCAAAAAACGGTTGCTAAAGTTTTAGGTATTGCAATGCATAAAATAGAAGTAGATGTTATTCGTTTAGGTGGTGGTTTTGGAGGTAAAGAAGATCAAGCTACACCTTGGGCCGTTATGGCTGCTGTTGCGGTTCAATATTTAAAGAAACCTGTAAAGTATATTTTAAGTCGTCAGGATGATTTACGTATGACAGGTAAACGCCATCCATACGAATCAACTTTTAAAATTGGAATCTCAAAAGATTTAAAAATTCAAGCGTATGAAGTAGAATTTTTACAAAATTCAGGTGCCGCAGCAGATTTATCACCTGCAATTGCAGAACGCACTTTATTTCATGCAACCAATAGTTATTTTATTCCTAATGTAACCACAACAGTTCATAGTTGCAGAACTAATTTACCTCCAAATACTGCTTTTAGAGGTTTCGGTGGTCCACAAGGAATGTTTGTTATTGAGGCAGCAATTGCTCAAGTTGCAGAGAAACTTGGAATTGATAAAAAAATAATACAAGAAGTTAATTTATTACATGAAAATGATGAATTTTCTTATGGCCAAATTGCTACTCAAGTTGAAATAAAAAATAGTTGGACTTCAGCAAAAAATAAATTCAATTTAGATAAATTAGAAAGCGAAATAACCCATTTCAATAATTCAAATACACAATTCAAAAAAGGGATTTCATTAATGCCTATTACTTTTGGAATTTCATTTACAAACACTCCCATGAACCACGCCAGAGCCTTGGTACATATTTATCAGGATGGAAGTGTTGGAATTAGTACAGGAGCAGTAGAAATGGGACAAAGTGTAAATACCAAAATGTTACAAATTGCATCGCAAACCTTAGGAATAGCTTCTTCTAAAGTAAAATTAGAAACCACAAATACAACCAGAGTTGCAAACACTTCACCTACAGCTGCAAGCGCTACAGCCGATTTAAATGGAAAAGCTGTTTTACAAGCTTGTAACACTTTAATAGAACGATTAACGAATGTTGCTGCAACAATGCTCTCAATAGATAAAAGTGCTGTTAGTTTTAAAAATGAAACTGTATTTATTAATGGTGAAAAAAGTAATCTAAATTGGGAAAAAGTAGTTGAACAAGCAATGCTTGAACGTGTTTCACTTACAGAAAATGCTCATTATACAACACCTATAATTCATTTCGATAAAACCAAAGAAAAAGGGCATCCTTTTGCCTATCACGTTTACGGTACTGCAATCACAATTGTAACGTTAGATTGTTTAAGAGGAACTTACGAAACTGATGCTGTTAAAATTATACACGATTTTGGAAATAGTATGAATATTGGTATTGATAAAGGTCAAGTTGAAGGCGGTTTAGTGCAAGGAATTGGTTGGATGACGTTGGAAGAAATTTCTTATAATAACGAAGGAAAATTACTTTCAAATGCTTTATCAACCTATAAAGTACCAGATGTTTTTTCAGCACCAAAATCAATAGAAATAATTCCGCTAGAAACTACGGGTACTAAAATGGCTATTTTAAAATCAAAAGCTGTTGGAGAGCCTCCTTTAATGTATGGAATTGGTGCTTATTTTGCCATTCAAAATGCCATAAAAAAATTCAATCCAAATTATAACTTGAAATTTAATGCTCCTTTTACACCTGAAAAAGTGTTAATAGGACTTTATGAAAAATAATTTTAACTATTAATAATAACAAATTATCAAACTACACTATACTACATCTAACATAATTAAAGGTGCACTAATTTATAGTGCTGGAGATACAATTGCTGCATTATTTTTAAATGAATTTACGTGGAGCAGATTACTTGGAATGGTACTTATTGGAGCTACACTTTATGCTTTTGAAATTCCAAATTATTTTAATTGGATTGTTTATAAAACAACTAACTTAAAAGGATTAAAATTAACCTTAACTAAAACAACTTTAGCTATTGCTTATTTTAATCCTTTGTGGATTGCTAGACACTTATTTTTTATAAAATTATTTTCAGGAAACTTAAATGCCATTAATATACATTTACTAGAAATTGCATGTTGGTCATTTTTAGCAAATATTCCTATTTCATTTATAGCTAACTACCTTATTCAAAATAAGATACACTTAAATTGGCGTTTTTTAGCAAGTGCTATTTTTTCTGCATTAATGGCTATTTATTATGCCTTAAGCGAAACTATTTTTTAAATAATTCCTTGAAAATTAATACTCAGTTTTATCTGTTTTCGATTGCCATTCTTTAAAAACAGTTATCGCTTCATTTTGCATTATTTGAGTAAATTTTATTTGACGATCTTCAATATTTTTTCCAATTTCATTATAAATAAATTGATCATCAAAATCAATTTCAGCAGCATCTTCTCTTGTACAAGCGTAAAAAACATTTTTAGGACGAGCCCAATAAATTGCGCCTAAACACATTGGACAAGGTTCACAAGAAGTATAAATTGTACAATCATCAAGCTGAAATGAGCCTAATTTTTCACAAGCTTTTCTAATTGCAACAATTTCAGCATGTGCTGTAGGATCATTTACAGAGGTAACACTGTTATGACCTTCAGCAATAATTACATTATTTTTTACAACAACAGCTCCAAATGGTCCTCCTGCATTAGATTTTACACCTTCTCTTGCTAATTCAATTGCTCTGCGTATAAATTTACTATGTTCTTCCATTAATATTTTCTTTTAGGGTAATTTAAATAATTAGTTCGCAAATTTAATTAATTAATCTATAAAATAAGCTCTTTTTCACTTAACATATTTAACTAAAATAAGTACAATGATTTATTATTTCAGATTTATGAAAATCTTTTAATAAAAATAAAAACAATAACTAACGCTTAAATAAATAACAAAATTCTGTAGTAGTTTTAATGTAAGTATAAAATTAATTTACGTGAAAATTACTTGAAATTGAATAAATCAACATTAATCTTAAACAATTAAAATGTATTGTTCATAACCAAATGCTTTTTTTATATCTTTAAATCTTAATTTTAAAAAATTTATCTATTGGGCTCAATAAAAAAATACAAGAAGGCATTCATTATTTTAACTTCCCTATTTTTTATGTGGGGATTTATTACTGTTTTAGTAGATTCTCTAATTCCTAGACTTAGAGAGGTTTTTGAATTAACTTTTTTTGAAGCAGGATTAGTGCAATTTGCCTTTTTTATGGCGTATGGTTTACTATCAATACCATCTGGATTTATTTTATCAAAAATTGGTTATAAAAAAGGTATTTTATTGGGTTTAGGAATTATGGGTTTAGGTTGCTTATTATTTTATCCTGCTGCTTCCTTTAGAATATTTCCATTATTTTTATTTGGATACTTTATTCTAGCTGGAGGAATGACTGTTTTACAAGTTGCCGCAAATCCTTACGTTGCAGTTTTGGGTTCTGAAGAAACTGCTTCAAGCAGATTAAACTTATCTCAAGCATTTAATTCATTAGGTACGGCAATTGCACCAGCTGTTGGAGCTATGTTTTTACTAAGTGATTCTATTAAAAATAGTAATGATATAAATAATTTATCATCTACTGCAAAAGAAGCTTATTTAATAGCTGAAGCTTCTGCAGTTCAAAACCCATTTTTATTTTTAGCAATTTCATTATTACTACTTGCATTTATTGTTTCATTTATAAAATTGCCTAATATTTTAAAGAAAAAGGAAGGTTTTGGTTATGGAGAAGCTTTAAAGCACAAAGTTTTAAAAATGGGAGCCATTGGAATTTTCTTATATGTTGGTGCCGAAGTTGCTATTGGAAGCTATTTAGTGAATTATTTTTTAGATATGAATATGGCTGAAATGATAAAAAACAGTCATTGGATGGCTTCAATTTCAGAAAGCATACTTCAGCAAGACCTAGAAAGTGTTGATTATAAAGCAGTTGTCGGTGCTTTTGTTATTTTTTATTGGTCGGGAGCAATGGTTGGGCGGTTCATTGGAGCCTATTTAACAAAAATTATTGAACCTTCAAAAGTGTTAGCTCTTTTTGCAATTATGGCAATTTTATTATTAGCAATTTCCATGTTAACCACAGGTTTTATTGCAATGTGGTCAATTTTATTAGTTGGTTTATTTAACTCAATTATGTTTCCAACTATATTTACATTATCATTAAATGGACTTGGTGAATATAAACCTCAAGCATCTGGTATTTTATGTACTGCAATTGTAGGAGGTGCATTTATCCCACCACTTTACGGTTTTTTTACTGATCAGTTTAATTTCAAACCTGCACTTATTTTAATGGTATTTTGCTACTTTTATATCTTCTATTTTTCTAAAAAAAGTAATTCTTATATTCAATCCTATTCAAAAATTAATTTACAATGAAAACTAGCTTTTTATATTTGATTATTATTTCATTGGTTGTTATTTCTTGTAAAATAGAACCTCATGAAAAGTTTAGTCAAAAATCGGCTTATCAATTGGTGAATCCATTTATTGGAACAGGCGGTCACGGTCATACTTTTCCTGGTGCTACTTTACCTTTTGGGATGGTTCAATTAAGTCCGGATACTCGATTAACAGGCTGGGATGGCTGCTCTGGATATCATAATACTGATTCCATTATCTACGGATTTTCACATACACATTTAAGCGGAACAGGTATTTCAGATTATGGTGATATTTTGCTAATGCCTTTTAATTATAAAAATACAATTTCTTTAAATGATATTGAAAAACAAGAATTAATTCCTTCAACTTTTAAAAAAGAAACAGAAAGTGCAAATCCAGGATATTATAAAGTTTATTTAGATAAATCAAATACAACTATTGAACTAACTTCAACAAAACGAGTTGGTATCCATAAATACACTTTTCATAAAAAAGAAAATAATAAAATATTATTAGATTTAAATCATAGAGATAAGGTATTAAATTCTGAAATTACAATTGAAAACAATATTGCTATTTCAGGGTTTAGACAATCTAAAGCTTGGGCAAGTAATCAACATGTTTATTTTTATATAGAATTTTCTGAACCTTTTATAGTTGAAAAAATTAGTACTAATTCTAATAAAAAAGTCGAGCAATTATATAAAATATTAGATTTTAATGACGCTATAAAAGAATTAATTGTTAAAGTTGGTATTTCAGCTGTTAGTGTTGAAGGTGCAAAAGAAAATTTAAAAAAGGAAGCTCAACACTGGGATTTTAGTTTCTATAAAGAAAATGCTAAAAAAGTTTGGTCAAAAGCACTAAATAAAATTGAGATTAAAAGCAAAAATGAAGAGAAACTAACAATTTTTTATTCAGCATTATACCATACAATGATTGCCCCAAATACTTTTTCAGATGTAAATGGAAATTATCGTGGAATGGATCAAAAAATTCACAATGACACCTTAAATACAACCTATACCGTATTTTCACTATGGGATACATTTAGAGCTGCACATCCATTGTACACAATTATTGAACAAGAAAAAACCATTGAATTTTTAAACACTTTTTTAAAACATTATAAACAAGGAGGAAGATTACCTGTTTGGGAATTAAGTAGCAATGAAACAGAATGTATGATTGGATATCATGCGGTTTCAGTTCTAACTGATGCTTTCAATAAAGGCTTGGGTAATTTTGATACCGAAAAAGCTTTAGAAGCAATGATTTACGGCGCTAATTTGAATCATTTTGGCTTAGAATCTTATAAAAATAACGGATATATTAGAGCTGGTGACGAAGCAGAATCAGTTTCAAAAACTTTAGAATATGCGTATGATGATTGGTGTATTGCTCAATTTGCAAAAGCGCAAGGTGATGATAAAACATACACAAAATTTATGCAACGTGCACAATCTTATAAAAATATTTTTGACCCAACTTCTAACTTTATGAGAGCTCATTTAAATGGTGGTTGGTTTAAACCATTTGATCCTTCAGAAGTAAATTTTAATTATACTGAAGCTAATTCTTGGCAATATTCATTATTTGCACCTCAAGATATTTCAGGTTTGATACATTTATTTGGTGGAAATGATAAATTTGAACAGAAGTTAGATGACTTATTCACCACTAATTCAGAAACTACAGGTCGTCATCAAGCTGATATTACAGGGCTTATTGGTCAATATGCACACGGAAATGAACCAAGTCATCATATGGCATACTTATATAATTTTATTGGAAAACCTTGGAAAACTCAAGAACGAATAAAACAAATTATTGACGAACAATATTGGAATGCTCCAGACGGACTTTCAGGTAACGAAGATTGTGGTCAAATGAGTGCTTGGTATGTGTTAAGTGCTTCAGGATTTTATGCTGTAACTCCAGGTTTAAATTATTACGTGATTGGCACTCCTGCTTTTGATGAAATAACTTATAATCTTGAAAACGGTAATTCATTTAAAATTAAAGCTAATAATTTATCAGAGAGCAATAAGTACATTCATTCTGCTACTTTAAATGGTAAAAAATATACCAAATCGTTTTTACTACATCAAGATTTAATGAATGGAGGTAAATTAATTTTTGAAATGAGTAATACTCCTTCAAAAGAATTTGGTGTTGGAATGAATAATATGCCTATTTCCGAAATAAAAACAGCATTTATGATTCCTATTCCTTTTATCGATGCTAAAAAGACAACTTTTACAAAAACATTGGAAATTACCTTAGGAACTGTTTGTGATAATTGTACTATTGAATATTTAAATGAAAGTGAAGATAATTCAACTTGGAAAACATATAAAAACCCACTGATTTTAGATAAAACTACTGCTATTACAGCAATATCAATTGATGAAAATGGAAATAAAAGCAAACAAATAGTAAGTGAATTTATAAAAATTAAACCTGGTAGAAGTATCACCTTAAATTCAGAATACGCAAATCAATATGCTGCTGAAGGAAATAATGCCTTAATTAACAGATTAAAAGGAAACAACAACTTTAGAACAGGCTTTTGGCAAGGATATCAAGGTCAAGATGTTAAAGCAATTGTTGATTTAGGTAAAATTGAAGAAGTTTCAACTATTTCTGCAGGCTTTTTACAAGACAATCACTCTTGGATTTGGTTTCCAAAATATGTTGATTTTTATGAGTCTATTGACGGTGAAAACTTCAAAAAATTAAAACGAATAGCACATAATTTCAGTGTAAGAAAAGAAGGTTCTTTTATTGATGAATTCAGTCTAAACACAAATCTTAAAACACGTTACATAAAAATGATTGCCAAAAACTTTGGAGTTTGCCCTGATTGGCACTTAGGTGCCGGTGGAAAATCTTGGATTTTTATCGATGAAATTACTATTGAATAATTCTAAAACTATCCTTATAAACAGTATAATTAGCAGTATCCTTTAATACAATTTCAAGCTCTAAACCTTTTGAAATTGATTTCTTAAATTGGGGTAAATTTATTATAAATCTTGAATTTGATTTCACCAAAAAGGGCTGACTTAAAATTATTTTTGATGAAAATTTTTGTAGTAGTGAAACCTCAATTATTCCTTTAAAATTTGAGTTAAAATTAGAAATTATTTCAATTTCTTTCTTTTCATAATTTAAAACCGGAATTATAGACTTGAAATTTTCTTTTACCGTATTAAAAGCTTCCTTTTCATTACGATAATAATCTAAAATACTCCATGAAGGACCAGGCCAACAATCGTTCAATTGCCAAAATAAAGTACCCATACAATGTGGAGTTTGCTGTCTGTGACTTTGAATAGCAGTTTGTAATGCAATTGCTTGTGTTTTCTGACTTTTCAATACAAAATCTTCAAAGGAAATTGGCGCTTTAAACCAAGTATTAATATGCTTTGTTATTAAACTATTTCCTATATAACTTTTTTGCCTATTTATCATCGTTTCAGAATCTAAACTAAAACTCGAACTTTTCGCAAACTTTTTAATCGTTTTCATTGAAGGAAATGATTGAAACCCATATTCAACCATAAAACGACCAACATTACTTTTAAAATTTTTGAAAGGTTCTTTTCCATGCCAAACGCCCCAATAATGCATACTTCCAAAATTAAAATTTTCTTTAGTTCCCCAATTACTTAGCGGAGTTGTATGCACATAATTGGCTTCGGCATCTATATTTTTTAAAGCTTCTGGAATTACTTTTTTAAATAAGTTTTCATAAGAATTCCACAACTCAATTGAATCTTTTTTTGAGTATTTGTACTGTTGTTGCCATCCCCAATTTTTCCAAGCAACATCTATTTCATTATTTCCACACCACAAAGCAATACTTGGATGTTTTTTTAGCCTTGTAACATTTTCTTTTACTTCTTGCTTAACATTATCTATAAATTCCTGATTATTTGGATATAAACTTCCCGCAAACATAAAATCTTGCCAAACTAAAATGCCATTTTTATCACATAAATCATAAAAAATATCTTTTTCATAAATACCACCACCCCAAACACGCAACATATTCATATTGGCTTTTACAACTTTATCGATTAATTTATTGTAATCTCTATCTGTTACCCTTGGTAAAAAAACATCTTGTGGAATATAATTAGCGCCTTTGATAAACAATGGTTTGCCATTTACTTTAAAATAAAAAGAAGTCCCAATTTTATCATTTTCTTGAATTAAATCAATAGTTCTTATTCCAAAATTTTGAAGTTTAGAATCTAAAGTTTCGTTTTTATCTTCTAACTCAACTTTCACTTCGTACAAAGTAGGTTTACCCATTCCGTTTGGCCACCATAACTTTGGATTATCTATTTCAAATTGCTGTTGAATTAGATTGTGTTTATTTTTTAACTCAATAATTTTTATTTTTTCATTTCCATCCCCCTCATTTATAGAAACTTTTAATATATTTTCTTCTAGTTTTTTTCCTTCAATTTCAATTTCTGCCGTGATATATGCTTTATTTCCTATAATTGAATCAGTTCGAACAAAAACATCATTTATTTTAGCTGAATTCCACGTATTAATTTTAACATTTTTCCAAATTCCTGAAGTAACAAATCGAGGTCCAAAATCCCAACCAAATTGATACGCTGCTTTTCGTGTAAATGAGCTCACTTTTAAATCTACAGTTTCATTCCCAGAAGGTAATTTATATGGATAATTTAATACTTTTTCTCTATTAAAATTTAAAGGTGATGTAAAATAAACTTCTAGTAAATTATCTCCTTTTTTAGCAATTTCTTTAATATTTGCTTTCCAAGTTCGAAACATATTTGATGCTTCAATTATCTTCTCTCCATTAAAATATACCTCAGCATAAGTATCCAAACCTTCAAATTCAATTTCTACATTTTTTTGATTAATTTGATTTTTAGTTAGGTTTATAGTTGTTTTATACTTCCAATTTTCATTTTCAATCCATTGTAATTTTAACTCATTCGTTTCCCAAAAAGGATCTTCTATTAAATTATTAGACCACAAATCGGTATGAATAACTCCGGGAACTGTTGCTTTATAAAAAATTGAATCTTTTTCGTTAGAGAATTCCCAATTAGAAGTTATTATTATTGATTTTGCCGGTTCATTTCTAGAACAAGAAATAATTGAAATTATAGCAACTAAACATATAATTAATCTCTTCATTAAAATAGATTTACAATACTCTTAATTTTATCTTCATCAATAACAAATTGATTTCCCATTTCAAATTTTGAAGAAATCTTTGTTTCTTTTCTAGCGGTAAAATGCAAATCTTGAATTCCAGAATTTGCAATTTTTAACGCATTTGAAGAATTTACACCACTTCCTGCCATAATTTGAATTTGGTTGCCATAAACTGCTTGTAACTCTGTAATAATAGGTAAACCTTCTGCTACAGTTACTTGTAAACCAGAAGTTAACAATCTATCTACTTTTAGTTCAATTAACTTATTAATTGCTAATTTATAATCAATTACAAAATCAAAAGCTCTATGAAATGTCACTTCTAAATCTAACGATTTTGCGACTATTACTAAATCTTCATTAAGAGAAGATATTTTATTTCCTGAAGTTAAAATTCCAAAAACAACACCTCTAGCACCTGCTTTTTTAGCTTGCTTCATATCAGTTTTCATAATTTCAACATCTTCATGTGAGTATTGAAAACCACCTTCCTTATGTCTAATCATCACATGAACTTCAACACTTGATTTTCTTACACATTGCTCAATTAAACCATAATTTGGTGTTAAACCACCAACCGATAATGCCGCACATAACTCAATTCTTTTTACTCCAAATTTTTCTGCTGCTATAGCACCTTCAACGGTATCTGTACAAATTTCGAAATTCATTATTTTACAAATATTTCATCAATAAAAAGCCAAGCTTTTCCTTTGTAGAATTTATGCCATTCTGGTAATTCATCTAAGTTTTTAGCATATAATTTAACAAATCTAACTTTTTGTGATGCCTTAATTTTCGAAAAAGTTTCCAAAATTGTTTCTTCAGATTTTGGATCAACTTCAGATTGAATTGTATCCCAATTTTTCCAATTTTCCCCATCTATAGATGTTTGAAAAACAACTTCTTTCGGTGTTAAAATCCAAGATAATTGTTTATGTAAAAAGTTAGCACCTATTTCTGTTACTTCAATTTCTTTTCCTAAATCAATAACACAATCAATATCAACACCTAAAAAACCTTGCCAATTTCCATCTCTTATTCTTTTTGAGCCTATTTTACCATCAACTAAACCTTTTTCACCAGAAGCTTGATAAACACTATTATAACTATTAGCTTGTTTAACACTACTATTTATTGCCTTATGAAATTTAAATTCTTGTAGTAAATTAGCACCGTATTTTTTATTATTTTTATATGTTTCTATTTCTAAAATAGCTGTTTTATCCAATGAAATTATAACTGGAGTTTCTTTAAATACAGTATCACAATCCGCACAATTCCAACGATATTTAGTTTTAAAATTGTGATTTTTAGGTATAACCTGTATTTCCACTTTATCATTATTTAATTCACTTTTAAATTCAACAGGAATCAACTCCAAACCATAAGCAATGTTTTTTGCATCTAAAATCCCATATTGATGCTGAATTCTTTCATAAAATTCATTAAAATTTCTTTCTTTTGGGTACGTCCAAAGTACTTCACTCATTGCAAATATTCTTGGAAACACTTTTGAATCTAAATTCGCTTCAGTAGGAATATGCTCACTCCATAAATTACACTCACTTCCCTTTATATATTGGTATTTGTCTTTTGGCAAATCTTTCGGAATAGGGTCAAAATTATAGACTTTTTCTAAATCGGTAGTTTCAATACCATAATCAAAATAACAATGCGAAGTTGGGGACATAATAGCAAACTGATTATTATTTGCAGCAATAATTCCGCCTTTTTCACCTCTCCAACTTTGAACAATAGCCGTTGGGGACAAACCACCTTCTAATATCTCGTCCCAGCCAATTAATAAGCGGTTATTTTTATGAAGAAATTTCTCAATTCGTTGTATAAAATAGCTTTGTAATTCATGTTCATCTGCCAAATGCTCATCTTTAATTCTTTGTTGGCATTTTTCACACGATTCCCATCGTAATTTTGGTGCTTCATCACCACCAATATGAATATATTTAGATGGGAATAATTCCATAACTTCTGTTAATACATCTTCTAAAAAAGTAAATGTTTGTTCATTTCCAGCACAATAAATATCTTTAAAAACACCCCATTCATTGGCTACATTAATTGAGTTTCCAGTACAGGATAACTCGGGATATGCAGCCAAGGCAGCTTGCGAATGCCCAGGGAGTTCAATTTCAGGGATTACTGTTATATACCTTTCTGAAGCGTATTTAACAACTTCTTTAATTTGTTTTTTTGAATAAAACCCACCATAAATTGAGCCATCTTTTTGAATTCTATATGCACCTATTTCAGTTAGTTTTGGGTATTTATCTATAGCAATTCTCCAACCTTGATCTTCGGTCAAATGCCAATGAAAAACATTCATTTTGTACAACGCCAATAAGTCTATATATTTTTTTATCGTAGAAACCTCAAAAAAATGCCTTCCACTATCAAACAATAAACCTCTATGTTCAAATTTTGGTGCATCTTTTATTGTTACCAAGGGTAATTGCCAAGCATTTCTCTTATCTTTTTTATGAAAATCATCAATAAATAATTGTCTTAAAGTTTGAATGCCTCTCATAACTCCTTCAGAAGAACCACCTACAATCTCAATTTTAAATTTTGAAGAAATTATTGTGTAACTTTCCTTTGAATTAAATTCCTTAATTAATTCTGGATTTTCTTTTAATAAAATTACATTTTTTTGTTGAGAAGCTTCTTTTTTATTAACAATAACTAACTTAAAATTTGAAGATTCTCCAAGTAAATTTTGAAGATAACTAGCTTCATTTACCAAGTTCTCACTAGTTACAATTTTAGTGTTTTTATCAATATTAAAATAACCTTTCTGTTGCGTTAACGCTATAGGTTTTGGGACTAAAAAATCAGTTACATTCTCTCTAAATTCAGTTTTGTGAGTACAAGAAACTATTAATGTTACAAACAAAACTATCCATATATTTTTTACCATTTTTTATAATATTTTGCATCAATCATTTCTTTTTGTGTTGTTGTTTGTATTGCATAATTAAATCCTTCATAAACACTGTAAGCGCCAGCTTCTCCAAATTTATTTAAAGCTATAAAACCAACTTGTAAATTAGTTAAATTTTTGTGTTTTTTAACAACTCTATTAACCGCCTCTTTACAAGCTTCGTTTGGAGACATTCCATTTCTCATTAATTCAACAACAATAGCGCTTCCTGCTATTCTAATTACTGCTTCTCCCATTCCTGTTGCACAAGCTGCACCCACTTCATTATCTACAAATAACCCAGCACCAATAATTGGAGAATCACCTACCCTACCGTGTAATTTATAAGCCATTCCACTTGTTGTACAAGCACCCGATAAATTTCCGGTTTCATCTAGTGCTAATAAACCAATAGTATCATGATTTTCACTATTAATAACAGGTTGGTAATTAGATTTTTCCTTCCATTTTTCCCATTGTAATTTAGATTCTTCTGTTAATAAATTTGTTTCCTCAAAACCCTGTTCTAATGCAAACTGTTTAGCTCCTTCCCCAACTAACAGTACGTGTTGTGTTTCTTCCATTACTTTGCGAGCTACAGAAATTGGATTCTCAAAATCTTGTAAAAAAGCAACCGATCCGCAATTATTTTCATGATTCATAATACACGCATCGAGTGTTACAATTCCATCTCTATCAGGTAAACCTCCTAAACCAACACTTGAGTTATTTGGATCAGACTCTGTTACTTTAACACCCGCTTCAACAGCATCTAATGAAGACCCTCCTTTTGATAAAATTTGCCATGAAACTTCATTAGCTTTAATCCCATGATTCCATGTTGAAATTACAATTGGCTTTCGCGTTTTTTTAGAATTAACAATTAATTTTTCGTTTTTCTCTTCTGAAGTTAAGCAAGAAGTAGTTAATACAGCTGCGCTACCTAAAGCAGAAAGCTTGATAAAATCTCTACGGGTTTTCATAAATAATGATGCTTTAAAATACATGTTGAAGTACGTGTTTTTTTTAAACTTGCACAACGTTATAAACAAAAAAAACCAAATATAATTTAGGATTTTATTATTATCATAAAATTAATCTCTATGCAAAAAACCTTTTTTAATTATTAACTGTTCCTCAGTTTCCTCGATTTCATCATCAGGAACACAACAATCTACGGGACAAACCGCTGCACACTGAGGTTCCTCATGAAATCCTTTACACTCAGTACATTTATCCGCCACAATAAAATACACTTCATCATCTAAAGGTTCTTGAGATTCTTCAGCATTAAATTTCAATCCATTTTGTAAAATTATTTTACCTAAAAGAGCTGTTCCATCAGAAAATTTCCAATTTTCAGCAGCTTCATAAATAGCATTATTTGGGCATTCTGGCTCACAAGCACCACAATTAATACATTCATCGGTAATTTTTATTGCCATCCTATTATTTAGATTATTTTTGCAAATATAAAATTATAATTAAAATGAATTTAAAACAACGTATTGAGGCATTTGTAAAACTTGGTGAGTTTTTAAAACAATTTACCACTGTCAAAATTGAAAAAAATAATAATTCTGATTTCAATAATTTATTTTTTGATGCGTTTGAAATGCAAATTAATAGGGCGCAAGAATTTAATGGTTGGTTTAACAAACCAAATGTTCTAAAAGCTTTTGAAAGTTGGAGTGAAGCCCTTACCATTGAGAACTTGAATAAATGGACTTCAAAATACCAATTTGACAGGAATAAATCACCAAAAAATATAGCTATTATAATGGCAGGAAATATTCCTTTGGTTGGTTTTCATGATTTTTTATCTGTTTTAATTAGTGGTCACAATGTAATTGCAAAGCAATCTTCAAATGATAAACACTTTTTACCATTAATTGGGAAGTTCTTAGAATATTACCACCCTTATTTTAAAAATAAAATTACGTTTACTGAAGGGAATTTAACCAACTTTGATGCTGTTATTGCAACTGGAAGCAATAATACAGCTCGCTATTTTGAACATTACTTTGGAAAATATCCTAATATTATTAGAAATAATAGAAATTCTGTTGCTATTTTAACTGGAAAAGAATCTATAGAAGAATTAGAAGGCTTAGGAGAAGATATTTTTCAATATTTTGGGTTAGGATGCAGAAGTGTTTCCAAAATTTTTATACCAAAAAATTACAATTTCGAAAATCTTTTTAAGGCATTATATAAATATAATGACATTATCAACTATAAAAAATATGAAAACAACTATGATTACAACAAGGCTATTTACCTAATGAGCCTATTTAAATTGCAAGAAAATGGTTTTTTAATGTTAAAAGAAGATGAAAATTATGCTTCACCAATCGCAACATTATTTTATGAATATTACAATTCTTTTAATAATTTAACAAAAAAATTAGCCCTTGAAAATGAATCAATTCAGTGCATTGTAAGTAACAAAAACCATTTAAATTTTGTAAAATTTGGGCAAACTCAACATCCAAAATTATGGGACTATGCTGATGGCATTGATACAATCAATTTTCTGTTAAATATATAACACATTTTTTTTAATAAAATAGATGCATTCAGTCTTTTTTTTACGAAATTTGCTGGAGAAATAAATTCATAGTTAAAAATAAAATGAAAAAACACAATTTTAGTGCAGGTCCTTGTATTTTACCACAAGACGTTTTAAAAAAAGCTTCAGAAGCTATTGTAAATTTTAATGGTATAAATTTATCGTTAATTGAAATTTCACACAGAAGTAAAGAATTTGTTGAAGTCATGGAAAATGCTCGTAATTTGGTTAAAGAATTATTGAATATTCCTGAAGGCTACTCTGTATTATTTTTACAAGGTGGTGCAAGTTTAGAATTTTTAATGGCAGCCTACAATCTTTTAAAAATTGATGGAACAGCAGCCTATTTAGACACTGGTGCTTGGAGTGCAAAAGCAGTAAAAGAAGCAAAATTATTAGGAAATGTTGAAGTAATTGCTTCATCAAAAGATAAAACATACAATTACATTCCTAAAAATTATACTATTCCTGCGAATGTTGATTATATACACTATACATCAAACAACACAATTTATGGAACACAATTTAAAGAGTTTCCAAAAACTAATAGTTTATTAGTTTGCGATATGAGTTCTGATATATTTTCAAAACAAATTGATGTGAGTAAATTCGATTTAATTTATGCTGGTGCTCAAAAAAATATGGGTCCTGCAGGTACAACATTGGTAATTGTAAAAGATGAAGTTTTAGGAAAAACTGGAAGAAATATTCCTTCAATGTTAGATTATCAAGTTCATATAAGTAAAGATAGTATGTTTAATACACCTCCTGTTTTTCCAGTATATGTTTCAATGCTAACGCTACAATGGTTAAAAGATTTAGGTGGAATTCCTGCCATTGAAAAAATGAATGAAGAAAAAGCAGCTTTATTATATACTGAAATAGATAGAAATCCACATTTTAAAGGATTTGCAGAAAAAGAAGACCGATCTTTAATGAATGTTACTTTTAATCTTACCAACGAAACAGATAAAGATACATTTGATAAACTATGGAATGATGCTGGAATAAACGGAATTAAAGGGCACAGATCTGTAGGTGGTTATAGAGCAAGTATTTATAATGCTATGCCAATAGAAAGCATACAAGTGTTAGTTAATACGATGCAACAACTAGAAAAACAATTATCATAAAACTAAACAAATTTAGAATGAAAGTATTAGCAAATGACGGAATAGCAACAAGTGGTGTAATAGCACTTAAAGATGCAGGTTTTGACGTAGATTTAACAACAGTTGCCCAAGATGAATTGATAAATTATATCAATGATAATAAAATTTCAGTGCTACTTGTAAGAAGTGCTACTAAAGTTAGAAAGGATATTATTGACAATTGCGATTCATTAAAAATTATTGGCCGTGGTGGTGTTGGAATGGATAATATTGATGTTGAGTATGCAAAAGAAAAAGGTATTCGTGTAATTAATACACCCGCTGCATCTTCACATTCTGTAGCTGAACTTGTTTTTGCTCACTTATTTGGAATGGCTCGATTTTTACCCGATTCTAACAGAAATATGCCTCTAGAAGGTGATATAAAATTTAAACAATTTAAAAAATCTTATGCTAAAGGAATTGAATTAAGAGGTAAAACACTTGGTTTAATAGGCTTTGGTAGAATTGGACAAGCAACAGCAAAAATAGCTCTAGGATTAGGAATGAAAGTTATTGCTTTTGATCCATTTTTAGATGCAGCTAACTTAGAAATTGAATTTTATGATCATCAAGCTCTTTTCTTTAACATCAATACAATAAGTAAAGAAGAAGTTTTAAAAGAATCTGATTTTATTTCATTACACGTTCCTGCTCAAAATGATTATATAATTTCAACAAACGAATTTGAACTAATGAAAAATAGTGCATTTATTGTAAATGCAGCTCGTGGCGGTGTCATAGATGAAGTTGCATTAATTAAAGCTATTGAAGAAAATCAAATTTTAGGTGGTGCACTTGATGTATTTGAAAATGAACCAACTCCTGAAATTCAATTACTAATGAATTCAAGCCTTTCTTTAACTCCACATATTGGAGCTGCAACTGGAGAAGCTCAAGATAGAATTGGAACAGAACTTGCTCATCAAATTATAGATATTTTAAATTAAATCAACAAAATTTACTCCAAAAAATAAAACAATGGCTATTATAAAACCCTTCAAAGGACTTCGACCTCCAAAAGAAATTGTAGAAGAAGTTGCATGTTTACCGTATGATGTAATGAATTCTGAAGAAGCTACTGAAATGGCAAAAGGAAAAGATGCTTCTTTATTACGAATTACACGTGCAGAAATTGAATTTAAAAAAGGAACGGATTCTCATTCAGAAGAAGTTTACCTTCATGCAAAATCAAATTTTGAAGCATTTCAATCTAAAAAATATTTAATTCAAGACACAGAGGATAACTATTATATTTATGCTCAAACAATGAATGGTAAAACTCAGTATGGTATTGTTGGCGCAGCTTCATGCCAAGATTATATGGATGGAATTATCAAAAAACACGAATTAACTCGCCCAGATAAAGAAGAAGACCGTAAAATACTTTCTAGAATTTTAAAAGCAAATATTGAACCTGTATTTTTTACTTATAGAGCAGTTCCAGAAATAGATGCCATTGTTTCAGATATTGTAACAAACAATAAAGCAGAATATGATTTTACTGCTGAAGATGGTTTTGGACATCATTTTTGGGTGATTGAAAACACTAAAATTAATAAAAGACTAGAACAACTTTTTAAAGAAAAAGTACCTTTTACTTATGTTGCCGATGGCCATCATAGAACAGCTGCTGCGGCGGGTATGAGTGAAGAATTTCGTAAAAAAAATCCAAATCATACAGGAAATGAGCCTTATAACTATTTTATGGCGGTACATTTTCCAGATAATCAATTACAAATAATTGATTATAACCGAGTTGTAAAAGATTTAAATGGTTTGAGTGCGGACGAATTTTTATCGAAAATAGATGAAAATTTTATTATAAAACAAATTAGTGAAACAATACTAAAACCAGAAAAGTTACATGATTTCTCTATGTATTTAAATGGCAAATGGTATGGGTTAACTGCAAAAAATAGTACTTTTAATGATGATAACCCAATTGATAGTTTAGATGTTAGTGTTTTGTCAAAATATGTGTTAGAACCTATCTTAAATATAAAAGATTTAAGAACAGATACTAGAATTGAGTTTGTTGGAGGAATTAGAGGGTTAGGTGAATTAAGCAAACGTGTAGATAATGGTGAAATGGCAGTTGCTTTTGCATTATTTCCAGTAAGTATGAATCAACTTATGAATATTGCAGACACTAATAATATTATGCCACCAAAAGTAACATGGTTTGAACCTAAACTACGTTCAGGCTTAGTAATTAATAAATTAGATTAATTTTAGTGAGTATAAAAGATAATTTACATACTATAAAAAATAGTTTACCAAATCATGTAGAGTTGATTGCGGTTTCTAAAACCAAGCCTAACTCAGCCATTTTAGAAGCTTATAATGCCGGACAAAGAGCTTTTGGAGAAAATAAAATTCAGGAAATGGCTGAAAAGCATGAGTTTTTACCAAAAGATATTGAATGGCATATGATTGGTCATTTACAAAGTAATAAAATAAAGTACATGGCTTCTTTTGTCCATTTAATTCATGGTGTAGATAGTCTCAAAAAGCTACAAGAAATTAATAAACAAGCTTTCAAACACCATAGAACAATAAATTGTTTATTACAACTTAAAATTGCCAGTGAAACTACTAAATTTGGAATGTCTATTCCTGAAATAGAAACATTATTAAATTCAGAAGAATTGAAAAATTTAAAAAATATTCAAATTACTGGATTTATGGGAATGGCTAGTTTTACCGATAATATAAACATTATTAGAACTGAATTTAAATCACTGAAAACGGCTTCTAATTTGCTTAAAAAATATATAGCTTTTAATTTTAACCCTAAAACTTTCTCAATGGGAATGAGTGGTGATTACCAAATAGCAATTGAAGAAGGAAGTACTATGGTAAGAGTTGGAAGTGCAATTTTTGGAATTAGAAACTACACCTAATTTGTACGCAATTTTAGACATAGAAACTACAGGTGGAAAATTTAATGAAGAAGGTATCACTGAAATTGCTATTTATAAGTTTGATGGACATCAAATAGTTGACCAATTTATAAGTTTAGTTAACCCCGAAAGAGAAATACAACCTTTTGTTGTTAACTTAACTGGCATCAACAGTAGTATGCTTAAAAATGCTCCTAAATTTTATGAAGTTGCAAAGCGTATTGTTGAAATAACAACCGATTGTGTGTTAGTTGCTCACAATGCAAATTTTGATAATCGAATTTTAACTACTGAATTTAGACGTTTAGGCTTTGATTTTGAGCGTAAAACTCTATGCACGGTTGAATTAAGTAAACAATTAATTCCAGGGCTTAATTCGTATAAATTAGGTAAACTATGTAGATCTTTAGGGATTCCTGTTTCTAGCAGGCATAGAGCCGATGGAGATGCCATTGCAACAGTACAATTATTTAAATTATTATTAAATAAAGATATTCATAAAGGAATTGTAAAACAATCTATTAAAACTGAATCTACTAGAAAACTTACTCCTAAACTACTTGGTTTTTTAGATGAACTACCCTCAAATAGTGGTTTATTTTATATTCATAATAGTGAAAGAACCATACTTTATATTGGTAAAGGAAAAAATATAAAAAAAACTGCCAATCAATTATTTTTAAAAACTTCAAAAAAAGCAATTTTCATTCAAAAAAACGTAGTTTCCGTTTCTTATGAAGAAACAGGAAATGATTTAATTACACAATTAAAATTTGCGGAAGAAATTAAAACTAATAAACCTCCATTTAATTTTTTAACAAAACCAAAAGTTTCAGCTATTAGTTTTAGTAACGAAAACTTATTAATAATAGATAAAGGAAGATTTATTGGTGAAAAATCGGTTATTTTAATTGAAAATAATGAATTTAAAGGGTTTTGTTATACAGATTTAAGCTATCAAATAACTAATTTAGACGTATTAAAAACTTTAATTACCCCAATGGAAAATTCTATTTACAATAGAAATATTATCAAAAAATATCTTCAAAAAAATAATGTTGAAAAATTGATACGGTTTTAAAAAATGAAAAAAATTGCTATACTAATCACCTGTTTTTTAACCATTCACATTAATTCTCAAGAACAAATTGATTATAAGTTTGGAGAGCCTACAATTCAGGAATTAAATTTAAAAGTATACCCTTTAGATTCAACTGCAAATGCAGTTGTACTTTATGAGTCTGGTAATACCATATTTAAAGTCCGAAATAGAAGTGATGTTTACATAAGTACAAAATTTTATAAAAAAATTAAACTATTTTCAAAAGAAGGTTTTAAACACGCAACTTTTGAAATAGTACTCTACAATGGTAAAAATTATAAAGAAAAAGTTATAGGTATTAAAGCAGTAACACATAATAATACTAATAAAACATACTTAAATAAAACTCAAATTTTCGAAAATAAAATAAGTGAAAATTATAAAAATGTACGTTTTACCATGCCAAATTTAAAAGCAGGAAGTATTATTGAGGTAGAATATACACTTGAAAATCCTGTTAACTACAACTTAAGAAGTTGGAATTTTCAATCTAAAATACCAAAAAAACAGAGTATATATCAAGCTTCTATCCCATTTAACTTTGTATATAATAGAATGCTAAATGGATACTTAAAATTAAATGTAAACTCATCTGTTACTAAAGAAAAATGTTTTGAGGTTCCAGAATTATTTAGTACTGCAAGCTGTGAAGTTATAACGTATGCAATGCAAAATATACCCGCATTTGTTGAAGAAGAATATATGACAGATAAGGATAATTTTATTTCAAAAATTGAATTTCAATTATCAAAAATCAAACGTTTCGATGATTTTATAAGACAATACACTACAACATGGAAAGATGTTGATGCTCGATTTAAAAAAAATGAAAATTTCGGAAAACAATTAAAAAAAATAGCTTTTTTCAAAGATAAGCTTCCTTTAAATTTAAGTTTAATAACTTCAGATTTAGGAAAAGCAAAAATCATTTACAAATTTATTCAAAACCATTATACCTGGGATAAAATTGATGACCTACAAAATTCTGTTGATCTTAAGAAAGCATATAAAAGTAAAATAGGTAATGTTCAAGAAATTAATATCTCATTAATAAATGCTCTTAAAACAGCTGGTTTAAATGCGGAATTAATGTTAATATCTACACGAGATAACGGAGCAATAACAAAAGTTTATCCTATAATGACTGAATTTAATTACGTTGTTGCTAAAGTAAATATCGAGGGAACTTCATATCTCTTAGATGCTACTGATAAACTAGTCCCATTTGGTGTACTCCCATTTAAATGCTTGAATAGCTATGGTAGAGTTTTGGATTTTAAAAATGGAAGTTATTGGTATGATATAATACCAATAAAAAACTCTAAAACTCAACTTTATGTAAGCCTAAAACTGAATGAAGATGGAAGTATTCATGGAAAATTAAGAAAAGTAAGTTTAGGATACAATGCGCTTTTAAGAAGAAAAGAAATTTTGAATAAAAACAATGATGATATTAAAAATGAGTTTGAAAATAATTTCAACAATCTAGAAGTAATAAATTATAAGATTGAGAATAAGTTTTTAATTGATAAACCAATAATAGAAACATTTGAAGTTGAAATTGAAATTTCTGATGTTATTGGTATTAGCTATCTAAATCCATTCTTTTCAGAACAATATAAAGAAAATCCTTTTAAACAAGAAAAAAGATTATATCCCGTAAACTTTGGATTTCCATTTAAAAATATTATTAATTATTCTTTAGAAGTTCCTCAAAATTATAGCATTGAATCTTTCCCTAAATCTAAAGCTTTTGCTCTTATTCAAAATGGAGGTTCTTTTACTCTTATTACAAAAAAACATGAAGATTCAAGAATAACACTAAACAGCTCTATTAAAATTGATAAACCTATGTATACAAATTATGAATATCAATCACTCAAAGAGTTATTTAATTATATTATAAATACGCATAAAACACCCATATCTCTTAAAAAAAATTAATTAAGAAAAAGCACATAAATTATTATGAAAAATAATATTTTTCTCATTATCATTCTTATAACATACAATATGTATGCTCAAAATAACTCTGAATATACATTTGGAAAACTTACAGATAAAGATTTAGCTCTAAAAAAATATGAATTAGATACAACAGCTAAGGCAGTTGTGCTACTTGATTTAGGTACAACTACTTTTGTAAATGTAACTGATGAACTTGCTCAAAAAAAATACATTCGGGTAAATACAAAATATTACAAAAAAATAAAATTATTTAAAAAGGAAGCATTTAAATACGCAACAATTACTATTCCTCTTAGAAATCAATCAAAAATAAAAGATATTAGGGCAGTGACTCATAATAATTATGATAAAACTTATTTAAATGAAAAACTTATTTATGAAGAAAAAGTTAGTAACAACAGAAGAGAAATAAAGTTTACACTACCTAATTTAAAAGAAGGAAGTATTATTGAAGTTGAATTTACAGTTCAAACACCTATTAAATTTAATCTAGTAAGTTGGGTATTTCAGTCTAGTATCCCAACAAAATTTAGTCAATTTAAAGCATCTATTCCAGGTAATTTTGTTTTTAACAGAAAACTTTCAGGTTATTTAAAGCTAAAAACAAATACTTCAACTATTAAAAGAAATTGTTTTGTACTGAGCGAGTTTGAAAGAGCTTCAAGCTGTGAAGTTGTAACTTATGCTATGGAAAATATTCCTGCATTTATTGAAGAAAAATATATGACTAACAAAGCTAATTTCATTTCAAAAGTCAAATTTGAATTGGCTTATTTTCAAAAAATTAACGGTACAAAACAAAAATACACAACAACTTGGAAAGCGGTAGACAAAGAATTTAAAAATAATCCAAATATAGGTGGCCAAATAAAAAAATATAAATATTTTGAAAATAAAATACCTTCAAAAATTAAGTTGATTCCAAACAAATTAAATAAAGCAAAAGCTATTTATAATTTTATTCAAAATCACTTTAATTGGGATAAATATATTGGTATTAATAATGAAATTGATTGCAAAAAAGCATTTGAAACTAAAGTAGGAAATGTTGGAGAAATTAATATATCCTTAATAAATGCAATGAAAGCATTAGAACTTAATGCAGAATTAATGCTAATTTCAACGAGAGATAATGGTCTTCCAACAAAGTTATACCCCGTAATTTCAGATTTTAATTACTTTATTGTTAAGCTAACTATTGATAATAAAACTTATTTACTCGATGCAACTGATAAACTTGTTCCTTTCGGTTTATTACCTTTTAGATGTCTTAATGGCTATGGCAGAGTTCTAAATTTTAAAGATCCTAGCTATTGGCTAGACATCATACCAGAAAAAAACTCAAAAACTCAACTTAGTGCTAGTTTACAATTAAATGATGATGGAACTATAATAGGTAAACTTAGAAAAGCTAGTTTTGGATATGAAGCTATATTTAGAAGAAAACAACTACTAAACAAAAGTGAAGATGATATTATGTCTGAATTTGAATCTCAATTTAACACTTTAGAAGTGGTTAACTATAACGTAAATTCTAAAAATGAAATTAACAATCCTCTGATAGAAACTTTTGAAGTTTTAATAGAAAATGATGAAGATTTTACTACCTATTATTTAAACCCTTTCTTTTCAGAGAAAATAAAAAGTAACCCTTTTAAATTAGATAATCGACTATATCCTGTTGATTTTGGATTTCCAAGAAAATATATTGTTAATTTCTCACTTGATGTTTCTGAAAACTATGCTATAGCATCTATTCCAAAATCAAAAGCTTTAACTTTACTTAAAAATAGTGGGAGTTTTAAATTAATTACACAGCAAAATGGCACTAAAGTTATGCTCAATAGTACATTTAAAATAAACAAACCTATTTTCTATAACTCAGAATACGAAACACTTAAAATATTATATAATCAAGTTATAAAATCTCAGAAAGAGCCTATATCTCTAATAAAAAACTAATATTTAAAAATTCAAATAAAAGAATTATTTTAGTGAAATAAATCATCAAAATTTAATTTGAAGCAACAACCAAAAAATAACAACTGGAAAACAAAACTTCATGAAATAATTTATGAAGCTGATACTAAAGAAGGAAAATGGTTTGATATTATATTAATAATTACCATTCTAATAAGTATTGTTCTTGTAATGCTAGAAAGTGTAGAAAGTTTTGATATTAAATATCATAATTTTTTAAACATCTCTGAGTGGATTATTACCATTTTATTTACCATAGAATATATTGCACGTATTGTAACTATTAAAAAACCTTCAAGCTATATTTTTAGTTTTTATGGAATTATTGACTTTTTAGCAACAATACCAAAGTATTTATCAATCTTCTTTATTGGAACTCATGCATTAATTGCATTACGTGCTTTAAGGCTACTTAGAGTGTTTAGAATCTTAAAATTAGCTCGCTATTTAGGCGCTTCAAGAAATTTAATTTCGGCATTAAAAGCCAGTAGAATTAAAATATCTGTATTTTTATTTAGTGTAGTAGTGATTACAATTATTTTAGGAACTGTAATGTATTTAATTGAAGGATCTGAAAATGGTTTTACAAGCATACCGCACAGTATGTACTGGGCAATTGTAACATTAACTACTGTTGGCTACGGAGATTTAGCTCCGCATACACCTCTTGGACAATTTATAGCTAGCTTGGTAATGATTTTAGGTTATGGAATTATTGCAGTGCCTACCGGAATTATAACTTCTGAAATGACAAAACAAGACACTAAAGTACATACAAATACACAATCATGCCCAAGTTGTTCATTTGAAAAACATTTAGATAATGCCAAATTTTGTAATCAATGTGGTGAAAAATTAAACCATGAATAAGTATTTAATTACAGTTATTGGTGCTACAGCAATTGGAAAAACAGCTTTAAGTATAAAATTAGCACAGCATTTTAATACCGAAATAATTTCTAGTGATTCTCGTCAGTTTTACAAAGAAATGAACATTGGAACAGCCGTTCCTTCTTCGAGAGAATTAGCAGCAGTTTCACATCACTTTATTCAAAATAGAAGTGTTTTTGACAATTATAGTGTGGGACAATTTGAAAAAGATGCACTTTTAAAATTAAATGAACTATTTACTAAACATAATAGTGTTGTTATGGTTGGTGGAAGTGGTTTATATACAAATGCGGTTATTGATGGGTTAGATTATTTTCCTGTAATTAATCCTGAAATTAGAATTCAACTTAATGAACAAGTAAAGAATGAAGAACTTCAAACACTTCAAAATAAATTAAAGGAATTAGACTTAGAATCTTATAATACTATAGAAATTGAAAATCCACATCGGTTAATTAGAGCCTTAGAAATTTGTATTGGAACAGGAAAACCGTATTCATCCTTTAAAAATAAAAATAAAGAGAAGAGGAACTTTATTCCCATAAAAATTGGCTTAACAGCCGATAGAGAATTGATGTATAGCCGCATTAACAAAAGAGTTGATATGATGCTAGAAGAAGGGTTATTAGAAGAAGCTAAAAAATTATACCAACATAAAAATTTAAACGCATTACAAACTGTTGGTTACCGCGAACTCTTCAATTATTTTGATGGAAATTGCACCTTAGAATTTGCCATTGAAGAAATTAAAAAAAATACACGCCGATTTGCAAAACGACAAGCTACTTGGAATAAAAAAGACACCTCCATTCATTGGTTCAATTTTGAAACACCAACTTCAAAAATAATTAAACAACTTGAAGAAATTATAATTTGAAATCCATCAAAAAAAATAAACAATTAATTTTTGGCTATTTATTTGCACTAATAGCCACGGCTATTTGGTCTGGTAATTTTATTATTGCAAGAGATTTAAATAAGAGCATCCCTCCTATTAGCTTAGCATTTTGGAGGTGGACTGTTGCGGTAGTAATTTTATTTCCATTTGCTATTAGGCAATTAATTACTGATTGGAAAATTTTAAAATCCAATTTTAAATATATTTCTATCGTATCACTTTTAGGAGTAACCGTATTTAATACACTTATTTATTTAGCCGGACATACAACAACTGCAATTAACCTTTCATTAATCTCTATTACATTCCCTGTATTTATCGTGCTTTTTTCACGTATTTTCTATGATGAACTTATTACTTTAAACAAAACTATTGGGATACTATTGGTTTTATTTGGAGTAATTTTATTGATAACAAAAGGAAATATAGCTATACTCTTAAATCTTACTTTTGCAATTGGTGATATTTGGATGTTATTAGCAGCAATTATTTTTGCTATCTATAGTATTTTAATAAAGAAAAAGCCTAAAGAACTTGATATTTTAAGCTTTCAGCTAAGTACATTTATAGTAGGCCTTTTATTTCTATTTCCTTTCTTTATTTGGGAAACTTTAACTGTTCCTTCCATTGAATTTACTCCGAAAATTTTCATTTCAATAGGCTACGTTGGAATTTTTGCTTCATTAACTGCTTATATGCTTTGGAATAAAGCCATTATAAAAATTGGTCCAACAAATGCAGCAATAATATATTATACATTACCTTTATTCAGTGGTTTTTTAGCATATCTTTTTTTAAATGAGGTTATTGGAATGATACATTTAATTAGCTTAATTTTAATACTTATTGGTATTATTACAGCTACTTTAAAATCAATAAAAAACAAATCGTCAATTTAAAGAATTTATCATTTATTGAAAGTGATCCTATACAGATTCCTCATCATAACTGCAACTGATGTTGGACTTATAGCTAGTTTCTTTATACGTTATCCTTTAAATTCTATTATCTACTATACAAAATCCAACCAAAAACTGATGTTAAGGCCAGAACATATATCACTAGTACATAAATCCATTTCCCACTAAATTTTGGAGTAAGAATTGAGGATAGATTTAATGCAGATAGAACCATCAAGATTGTATATATTATTACTGAAAAAGTAGCATCTTGAAAGAATCTTTCGAATAAAAAGATAAAAGACAGAATGAGTACATTGTTATCAAGGGCAAGTCCCCTATATTTATTATCAACAAGTCCATAAATATTAAAATAACTCAACCTGATAGTACTAGTAGCTATAATTACAAAAGCTCCAGGTATGAACCAAATATTATAATTTCCGTAGCTCAAAAGTAGAATTGCGGGCAGAACACCAAAACTCACAATATCTATCATTGAGTCAAGTTGGCCTCCAAATATACCTTGTTCTTTTGTTCTATTTTTCATTTTTCTAGCTATAATTCCATCATACCAATCAAATAACACCGCCCATAATACTGCAATAATTGAAGCTGGAAAATTTCCTTTTATGGCAAAATAGATTCCTATTACAGTACTCAACAAGCCTAAAAGAGAACAAATATTTGGTAAATCTTTGGCAAATGTAAGCATACCTGGCTGTTTTTTGTTGTTCATATTAGTCCTTTTTTATATACATTACATCTTTCAAAGCTTCAATAAGTTTGTTATTCTCCTCATTGGTACGACTAGCAATTCGAATATATCGAGTTGCATCGGGTTGTGTCTTTTCAGCGCTATCTTTTATATAAATATTATGCTTAATAAATAAATGCTTTGTTATTTCGGGACCGCTTAAAGCGTCATCGGGTAAACGACAAAAAATATAGTTTGCATCGGGTTTAAAAACAGTCATTTCTTTAATGTCACATAATTTTTTATAGAAAATATCTCTATCAGCTTTAACCTTTTCGCAGCTATCTTCAAATTCCTGTTTATACTTTGGTAATATTCGAAGAAATTCTTCAGCAAACCCATTAATATTCCAAATATGAATTTCGTTTCTAACCGCATCAGCAAATTCTAAGTTTGCAGTTAACATGTATCCAATTCTAAGTCCACATATTCCATAGGCTTTACTCATACTTTTAAGTATAGCCATGTTTGGATATTCAGCAATGTTCTGTTCTAGACTAATTTGCTCTTTATTTTCAGCAAAATCTAGAAATGATTCATCAATAATAAGCATACAATTGTGTTCATTTAGTTTTTGTGCCAAACGTATTAAATCGGATTTTGGTACTAATATTGAAGTAGGATTATTGGGTGTTACTACAACAGCCATATCTGCTCCAACTTTTATAGCCTCTGCTGCAAATTTATCTATATCAAGTTGGAAGGATGGAAATTCGAGTGAGAATTCCACAACATGCCCTTCTGGTGCAGCATTAACATATTCGTTAAATGAGGGAACAGGAACAATTATTTTCTTTGCTAAATGTCCTGAAAGTATTTTAATAATTTCAGCAGCACCATTTCCAACAATTATTCGTTCAGCTGGTTGCTTTATAATATCACCAACAAGTTCGGCAAGAGCATCTTGCGCCATAGGATAATTTAACACTAAATTATGAATATTATCTTTAAGATGTGCAAACACTTCTTTTGGAGGGAAATATAAATTATATAAGTAGGCATGGTCGGTAAAATTATGCCGATAATAACCTCCATGCTGTTTTGATAAGTATTCGTACTTCTCTGTTTGTGTATTATATTTATTTTGCATAGTATTTTATTTATCTTACATACTCTATGTATTAGCCTCTTTAAGCATTGATTTCTTATTAAATACTTTTGGAAAAAGTTTTTCTGCTTCGGCTAAATCATTAATAGTATCTATTTCATACCAGGATTTATGGTCGAACGAAACAGCTTCAAGAGATAGACTATTATCATCAATCATTTCAGAAAAAATGGTTTCATAATAACAGTTAACATTTCCATCTGCAATATATTGGTTAAGCCTTTTTATAATGGCCTGCCATGATGAAAGTGAAAAGCTGTAAATATTAACTGTTTTATAACGATTATCTGTATAAATTTCTGTTGTTCCTTCCTGAAATTGTGTAACTTGGCTTAGTTTATTTACCGAAACGGTAGTTCCATTAAGCCAAGGTTGCATTTTTGCAACTGCCATTCTATCTGGATAAACCATTTCATTAAGCAACGATGAGTTTAAAACCAAATCGCTTTCAAATAGAACAAAAGGCTCATTTATAATATTACGGGCTATCCAAAGTGAATAAATATTATTGGTGGTTAGGTAAAGTGGACTATTTATATATTCAATGGATAAATTTCCTGATTTATTCCCAATAAAATCCATAATGCATTCTTTTTCATAGCCTGTAACAATTACAAGCCGAGTAAATCCTTGTTTTTTTAAATTATTGACAAGTCTTTCAAGAATTGACTTTTCGTTTACAAGAGTAAGGCACTTGGGAAAACTTTTAGTTAAAGGAAATAAACGACTACCTGTTCCTGCTGCAAGAAGTAATGCAGTAGAAATACGATTATCACCATAATAATTTTCTGAATTTATATTCATACTTTATTTATTTGGTGTCATCAAAAAAAAGCGTAAACACTCGATAAAAAGCACTTAAGCGTACCAATTTTTAGTACTTTGATGCTTGGACTGATTACTGAAAACTCAACTATAGGTATGAAGTTTGCTAATGCCTTTGTAGATTATTTTA
>NZ_JASFZF010000114.1:0-19756 GCF_046055765.1 Lutibacter sp.
AAAAGATCCTCCATTTTTTAAACATTCTTTTTTAGCTTTTCTTTTTCCTTTTCTTGCTGTATTGTTTCCATCATTTACACTATCCTTAGCTTGACTTCTCTTTAAAGTAATATTAGAGTATGTTGTTCTACCGGGACGTTTTCTTTTAGTTTTACCTGAAGGGTTGCCTTGTTCTATGGTAATATCCATTCCTGGAAGAGGATCTCCTGTAGATCTACCTCTGTTATGTTGCCCGTGAGTTTGGCCGCCAACACCATGTTTTTTAGTGCCAAAGCTATAATTTATACCAATACCAAAATTTGTAGTTTGTAGTTTTATATTTTTTGTTGAAACTTCATAATCTATGGTTGCTGACCCAGTAGCAAATTTTAAATCTTCAGCATCAATAATTCCATTTTTGTTTGTGTCTGCAATTTTACTTTTTGAAATAGTGATTCCATTGGAAAAAGCAGTCATATAATTAGCGGTTGCGTATAAGTTAAAATTAGAACTTAAGTTATAGCCAAATTTTAAACCGGTTGAAAAGTAAGATAAACTAGTGTTTTTATCTGATTTTACTTTTAAAATAGCAATAGGAGTTTCGCCATTAGTATAATTACTTTCAAGATTAATTGATTTAACCGATTGTAAACCTATTTTTGTGGAAAATGTAGCGCTAAAATTACCAAACTGAGCTTTGTACTCTGGTCCAATTCCATAATAGAATTGTTTCCAATTTTGTGTAGTATTAGTTGTAGGTATATCAACAGAGTTTATTGAACTTGAAAAGTTTTTATTTGTTGGGCTTAATATTTGACCTACAGACATACCAATACCAAATTTAGAAAAGTAATAGGCTCCAGACAATTCAAAATAAGTACCATTTTCAGCAAAAGCATTATCACTAAAATTGGAAGAAGGTGTAGAAATTCCTGAAACTAAGCCAATTGTCGCATAATTTCCAATTGAAGAGGCTCTTCCATTTTGTTTTGATTCTTGAGAAATGGTAGTCCATTTGCCAATTGTTACATTTTTTCTAAGACGTTCTGTACTTGTTGAGGAATTAGTATCAGTTTGGGAAATTGTTTTTTCTTGTGAATAACTAGCAATAGTAAATACAAATAAAACAAGAGATATTATTTTTTTCATGGTATGTTTTTTAGTTAGTAAATTTCCTTAATGGTAATTTTAGTGTATATCAACTAAAGCTCTATTTTGTTACCCTTTATTATAAACTTAAGCTCAACTAAAACTGACTTTAGAAAGATTTTTATGTAATATATGTTACAATGTACAATTATTTTTTATATTCAAAACATAAGAGATTAATTTTTAGATAATTAACTGTTAGTGTAGTGATTATGTGTGCTATTTTAAAAAATACTATTTTAGTAACACAGCATTTAGATATTTTTAATTTTCTCTAAAAATGAGGTTCGTTTTGCTTTTGCAATAGGTACTTTATCATTATTAGTCATAATAATATATCCTTCATTTAAATACTCATTCATATAATTTAGGTTTATAAAATGTGATTTATGAACCAAATAAAAATGATGTAAACTTGCTATTTTGCAAAATTTTCCAATACTGTATGAACTTAAAATTGGTTTAGAATTTCCCAAAATTATTTGGGTATATCCATCAATTCCTTCAAAACGAATAATATCAGCTGTTTTAATAAGGCTTAATCCTTTTTGAGTAGGAATTACAATGGTTGAATTTCCATTATTTACCAAATTTTGAAGTAAAAGACGATTTTTTTCTAAAGCACTTTTTTGATTTATATTTTTTAAAGCATTACCAATTGCTAATTGTAACTCATCATTATCAATAGGTTTTATAATGTAGCCAATGGCACAATGTTTTATTGCTTCAATAGCATATTGGTTATAAGCAGTAACAAAGATAATTTCAAAATTAGGATTTTCAATTTTTGAAAGTACATCAAAACCACTTAAAATAGGCATTTCAATATCTATAAAAACTAAATCTGGATGATTTTGATTAATTTCTTGTACTGCTTTTTGTGGGCTTTGAAATTTATGTGTTACCGTTATTTGAGGGAAATATTTTGTAATTTTTAAAGCCAAACTTTCTAATGCATTTTTTTCGTCATCAATAATAATGGCATTTATTTTAGTTTTCATAGTGCTTAAGAGTTAGTTTAACAATTGTTCCAATTGCGTTTTTCAATTCATTTATGGAATAAGTGATATGCCATTCTTTTGATTGATTTAATAGGTTAATTCTATCTTTTAAAATAGAATTAGATTTAGAAATATGTGTTTTAATAGAATTTTCTTTAATTTCTTGTGCTTTTTTTAATCCAATACCATTATCAGAAATTTGAACTATTAATAGGTCTTCATTTTTTGAAAAATCAATTTTTATTAAGCCATTTCCTTTATTATGAAATAATCCGTGATTAACAGCATTTTCAACAATAGGTTGTAATAGCATTGAAGGTATTTTTTGCTCAGCTAGGTTTAAGTTTTTATCAATATTAAATTGAAAATTAAATTGATCACCAAAACGCATTTTTTCAATTTCTAAATAGTTTTTAAGTAATGATATTTCTTGTTCTAAGCTTATAAATTTATTTCTAGAAAAATCAAAAAACTTACGAATTAATCGTGAAAATTTTACTAAATATTTTTCTGATAATTCAATATCATTTTTAGTAATAAAATATTGAATAGCATTTAAAGAGTTAAATACAAAATGAGGATTCATTTGAGAACGAAGTGCATGTAATTCAAACTCTGATAACTGTTTTTGGGTATTTAGTTTTTTTAATTGTTTTTCTAATTCCTTTTTCCTGATAATTAAAATAATTCCAGTTGTTAGTGATAAAAATAATAAGATAAATATAATTTTGGCAATACTAGTTTGGTACCATAATGGTAATATTTGAAAATTTATGTATTTTGTTATTCCATGAGAATTAACACTTAACTTGTATTTATTTGGTGGTAAATCAGTAAAATTTATGTTGTTTGAGGTAGTTGTTATCCAATTTTTTTGAACAGGATTTAATCTATATTGGTAACTAAAATCTTTATTATTTTCATCATAATTAATACTTGAAATAGAAAATGTTGCATTGTTATCATTTTTATACTTAAAAACTGCTTTTTTATTTGTTATTTTATTTTTGTTATAAAAAGCTTTATCTATATAAATGGTTATAAATTGAGAAGTGTTTTTTTGATTTTTTGGTACTATAGCAATACCATTATTTGTACTTACAAAAATTTCATTTTTCTTTATAAGAATATCATTTATAGTGTTTGAAGGTAAGCCATTGCTTATATCCACTTTTTTAGTTAATCTATAGCCTGTTGCCATTTTAATGTACTTAAAAATACCTTCGTTGGTTGCTAACCAAATATTGTTGTTTTCTATATAGGCATTTTCAACCGTTAGAAATTCAGATTTGGGTAATTGTTTAATAATTTTAAGATTTGTAATGTAACTTCCAAAACCATCAGTATTTACTAAAAGTTCTGTGTCTGAAATTTTATTAAGACTTAATATAGATTTATCAAAAATTTGGTTTAAAAAATTAACTTTTTTAATAGTATCATTTTTAAATTCTTTTAATCCATTAGATGTTGCAACAAGCAATTTATTATTAAATACATATAAATAATTACAGCCCGATTGTAAATACTCTTTTTTAATGGCTAAGTTAATTGGATTTATTTTGTTAATTCCAAAAGGAAAAAGGCTGTACAGATTTTTATTAAAGTAAATAAATTGATAACCTTGCGAGTTTTGTAATGATTCTAATTTTTGATAATCAATAGTTTTTAAATGATTATTTTTAAGTGTAGTAATTTTATATTCTGAAGGGAAAAAAGAAGTGTTTAATTCTTTAATTTCTGTGGCTTTAAAAAGAAAGTTTTTAACCTTTAAAAATGGCTCAAAATCTTTTTTTAAATAGTTATATTTATAATAACCCTTATTAAATACATTAATAAAAATAGTATTATTTATAACACTAAATTTTCCTGTATTTTCATTTGTTAATTTATAATCTATATCTAGTTTTACACGAGGAAACTTGTAAACGCCATTAGAAAAAGTTGCTAACCAAACCGTTTTATTTTTATCTATAAGTGCAAAATGAGCGTTAATTTCTTTAGGAAAAAAATAAGGCTTTTTAATATGAAATTTTTTATCTAAAAAACCCACAAAACTAGTTCCTGTTATTTGAATTTGATTATTAACTATATTAATTCTAGCATGTTTTACTTTTTCTAATCCAATTTCATTTTTATAACTTGAATGTGAAATTTTTAAATTGTTTAAATTAAGAATTAAGTAATTTTTTTCTGAAACCCAGCAGTACAAAGAATCATTTAATTGTTTCCTTTTCGCCAATTTTATAAAAAAAGGTTTAACAAAAATCTTTTTAATTATCAAGTTTCTTACCCCAATAATTTTTAAAGTATCTTGAAGTATATTAGTTGTTAAGTAGTTAACTTTAGCATGAAATATTTTAATTCTATCAACATTTTCTTCTCCCACATGATCATTCTTAAAAATTTTAACCCACTTTCCGTTTTTTAATTCAAAAGTATTGGTTGGTCCTGTTGGATATATGTTGTTTCCTATTTGACTTGAAAAAATAGGATTTATTATTTCATCTTTATTAAAATTTTGGAATGAATATACACTGTCATTTTCTATATATCCTAATTTATTAGATTTTGATAAATACCAAACTTTAGTATCTGGCGTTGTAAAACCTTCCCAAGCATCGTTGTTGGGTAGTCCTTGTTTGGTTGTAAAAGTTTTAAAATCTTTACCGTTGTATTTTACCATTCCTTTATCGGTTAAAAACCAAATAAAATCGTTAACATCTTGTAAAATAGTATAAATATGATTACTTGGTAAACCATCTTTTACCGTATAATTAGTGTATTGTTGAGCAAATGAAAAACTCCATATTAAAATAGAAATAATTGTTAAAATATGGAGTTTTATGCTTTTCAACTGGCAAGTTTAATTAATTTTTATTGATGAACTCTGTTAGCATTATTTTTTTAAAATAATCAACTTTTGATTTTGGTAAATTTACAATTTTTATCATTGTTTTTTATTTCAAAGTTATTTCCCTTTTTGAGTTTTAAAATTTATGCTATTGTATTAGCAAATAAGCTTTAATGAATGTGAAATTTTATTTTTTATAATGCTATTATAATAAAACCTACTTTGTTTAAGGATTTACACTGTCAATAACCACACAATATTCTGCTTCAACATTATTTGCTGCTACATCATATCTAAATTCTTCGCCCACTTGAGTTCCAGCTCTTTGACAGGTGACTGTAACCGGATATGTTGTGCCATTAACAATAATATTTATATTTTCAGTTGCTCCTACAGTAACAGCATTTGTTGTAAATACTACAAAAGGATTTCCTCCATAAATTTCCACTGCAGGAATTCCTGGCCCGCCATTATTAGGAAAAAAATCAGTGGTTAGGTCAGCTTCTGGTATTAATGTTTGTGTGTTGTTGCCAGTATCTAAAAAGGTTAAACCTTCATAATTACATTGCGTATCATTTGGTGATGGATTATTGTCATTATCACAACTAAATAATGATAATGTAATAACGAGTATACTTACTATTTTAAATATTGTTTTCATGATTTTTGTTTTTATTTATCTGTTTATTTTTAGTTAATTTCATCAATAGCACCATTGCAGTTGTTATCAATATCATCCATTAATTCTTTAGTAAAAGGATGTATTTCAGCATTGCTGTCATCACAATCTAAATTATTAGTTACGCCTTGTGCAGCAGTAAATTGTTGAGATCCATAACCATCTCCATCAGCATCAATATAGCGTTCAACAATATCTGTATCTCCATCGCAATTATCATCTATGCCATTTTCAGGAATTTCATCTGCTAAAGGATTAATAGCATCATTATCATCATTACAATCACCAGCATACCAAGAATAGCCGTTTGGAGCATCACTATCATAATTATCAATTTCTATAATTGTTGGGCTGTTAGGATTTCCAAAACCGTCATTATCTTTATCTGCATAAAAAGTAATGGCAATTTTACCATTGCAATCCTCATCAATTAAATTATCAGGTATTTCTGTTGCACCTGGATGCACATCTGCATTGGTATCGTCACAATCTGTATTGTCTCTTACATAGTTTGCAGGTGCATTGTTATCGGTTTCCCAAACAGAATTTTCAAATGAATCTCCAAACCCATCTTGATCTATATCAGGCCACCAATCGTATGCATAATCATTTGGATTTCCACCACAAGCAGGTCCAATAATAAATACTGCTACTACTAATAATGTTAATGGAATTCCGATGTTTAAAAGTCTTTTTTTCATTTTTATTTATTTTAAGATTAATTTATTTTTCGTTTTAATTTTAGATAGAAGTAAGAAGCACCTATTAACATAAGTAATGCAATAAATTGAGAATGAGATATATAATTGTCTATAATGTACCCTCTTTTATCGCCTCTAAATAGTTCTAAAATAGCTCTGCTAATTGCATAAAAGCTGATGTATAGTAAAAATAGTTGTCCGCTAAATTGTTGACGTTTTTTTATGACAAATAATATAAGTAGTATTATAATTAAAGTAACGGCTTCATATAATTGTGTAGGATGTACAGCAATGTTATGCGTTGTTGGAAATATCATTCCAAAACTACTATTTGTAGGTGCACCATAACAGCAACCTGCATTAAAGCAACCAATTCTACCAATTGAATGCACAATTAATGTAGTAATAGCTAAAATATCTAACATTGGTAATACGGCTATTTTGTGCTTTTTTAAATACCAAATTACAATGGGGATGATGGTTATAAATGAACCATAAAATACAAATCCACCTGAAAAATTATCTAATAGTAAATTTGGATTGTTCCAATAATAGCTCGGTTTTTCCAAATAGAAGAATAGTTTGCCACCCACAAAACCAGCGATAAAAATTAGATAGAAAAAAGAGTTAGGTAATTCAATAATTCCTAAGTCTTTTTTCGCTCTCCATTTGGTGTATAAAGAGGCAATTAAAGTTCCTAAAACAATGCAAAAGGCATAAGTGTAAATGGTAATCTGTTGGGTGTTAAATATACCAGATAAAAAATCAGGAAGTTGAAATGTAAATAGTTGTGGGTACATATAGGTTTCTGAAATTTATTCAAACCTACTCGATATTATAGTTATTTAAAATAGCCATTTGTTAAAATAGCTATTTGGTTAGATGAAATGGAGGTCATTTGAAGGTAATAATTTTATTTTAAATCACTTGCATAAAAAAATCCATATCATTTTAAAATGATATGGATTTTTTAAAATTTTAAAAAATATTAGTTTTTAACTAAATGATATTGTGTTTTAATTTTTAATTCACTTAATACATTTAAAGCTTCCTCAACATATAAATCTTTTTTTAAGTTTTTATGCCAAGCTTTTCTTTTTTCTGCTAAATCATTATTATTAGCTATTAAATCTTTTTCGTAAATAGGAGAGGTAAAGGATAAATTATTCTCATAATCTCTTATTACATCATATTTTAATGATTCTTTTTTATGGTATTCTAAATCATTTTTATAGGCATCATAATTTAAATAGATGAGTGTGTCGTCTTGAGATTTTTTCAACCATTTTGCATTTTTATTAATTAATTTAAAATAATTATTATTAGCAATTCGCTTTTTACTATTATTGATAGCTTCATTAAAATTTTCGTAATTATTCCAAAGAGCGTAATTAGCTTGAGGTACTTTGTCAAATTTCAAAGGATTTTCTAAATCTCGTTCACCAATATTCATATATGTATATCTGTCTGGTAGCATAATATCAGAATAAACACCTTCCAATTGTGTAGAACCGCCATTTATTCGATAAAACTTTTGAATGGTCATTTTTAATGCACCAATATCTTCTTTTAAATTATGGTATTTATTTAGATCGAGCACACTTTGAACAGTCCCTTTTCCATACGTTTGTTTGCCACCAATAATTACGGCTCTTCCATAATCTTGCATTGCAGCAGCAAAAATTTCTGAGGCTGAAGCCGATAATTCATTTACCAATACAACCAATGGTTTATTCCATTGAATTCTAGCATCTACATCTCTTTTTACATCAGCATTTCTATCTCTATATTTTACTTGAACTATTGGACCTTTATTAATAAATAATCCAGAAATTTCAATAGCAGTTTGCAAAGATCCACCACCATTATTTCTTAAATCTAACACTAGGCCTTCAACATTTTCTTTTTTGAGTCGTTCAATTTCTTTAGCCATATCTGTTGCTGAATTTCTAAAGTTTTTCTCATCAAAATCAATATAAAATTTAGGTAAGTTTATAACTCCAAAAGTTCTATTATCTTTTTTTACAATAGTTGATTTTACAAATGTTTCATCTAATTCAACAACATCTCTAATAATTGAAATTACTTTGGTTGTACCATCAATTTTTTTAACAGTTAATCTAACTTCAGTTCCTTTTTTACCTTTAATATATTCTATGGCATCATCTAAGCGCATACCAACTAAATCTGTAGGTTCATCACTTCCTTGTCCAGCTTTTAAAATTAAATCTCCAACCTCTAATTCTCCTTGTTTCCAAGCAGGTCCTCCAGAAATTAGTTCACTTACTTTGGTATAATCATTTTTCTTCTGAAGTCGAGCACCAATACCTTCTAATTTTCCAGCCATTGAAATATCAAAGCGTTTTTTTACACTAGGATCAAAATAAGTTGTGTGAGGATCAAATTGTTCTGTAATACTATTAATATAAGTAGAAAACCAATCTGAATAAGTTAATTCTTGGATACGTTGAAGAGATTCGTTCATATTTGTTAAGGTAGATTCTCTAGCTTCTTTTTCAAGTTCATTGAACGATTTTACGGTATAATTTTTAGTTTCTTTTTTCTTATCCTCTTCAGTAATTATTTTGTCGCTTAAACGAGATAAGGTAGAAAATTTAAGTTGTTTGTGCCAAATTAGTAATTTTTCAGCTCTATTTTTTGGATAGGGTGTTTTTTTATAATCAACATCATATGTTTCATCTTTAGTGAAATCAAATGTTTCACCTAAAATAGTAGTGTAGAGCAATTTAGATTCTTTAATACGGAGGCTTAGTCTATCATAAACTAAAAAGAAGAAAGATAAATCTTCAGTGTTAATTTGATCATCAATTTTTGTTCGATACTTTGAAAATTCATCAATATCAGACTGTAAAAAGTAACGTTTAGAAGGATCCAAACTTTCTAAAAAGCTATTATAAACTTTTTCAGAAAATGCATCGTCAATTTTTTGTGGTTGATAGTGTCCTTGAGTTAAAACATATTTTAGGATTGTTAATAGTGCTTTATCTTTTGGATTTGTAGTTGCTTTAGTTTGAAAACTTACTAACAAACTAACAGCAAAAATAAGAGGTAATAAAAATTTGAATTTTCTAATCATCATCTGTCTAAATGTTTTAGTTCTTGTAACCACTAAAATAGTGCCAAAATTTTAGTTGAGTATCTAATTTAACTTTTTTTTATAGATTCATTTAAAAATTTCTAAAATCTTTAAATTATTTAAATTTTTTTAGAAGAATTTATGAGTACAATTATACCAAATAATTAGCTTAAGTTTCTTTACAAAATGTTAAAGTTTAAATTCATAAAACCAAATAAAATATAGTAGCTTTGTTGTTTAATTTTTAAAATATGAATAAAAAACCATTAATTTTAGTTAGTAATGATGACGGAATTACGGCACCAGGTATAAGAGCTTTAATTTCTGTTATGAATGAGTTGGGAGATGTTGTTGTAATAGCACCAGATAGACCGCAAAGTGGAATGGGACATGCAGTTACTATTAATGAAACATTGTATTGTAATGAAATTAAAGTAGATGATGGTCCTCAACGAGAATATAAATCTTCAGGTACACCAGCCGATTGTGTAAAATTAGCAGTGAGTGAAATTTTAGATAGAAAACCAGATTTATGTGTTTCTGGAATTAACCACGGTTCAAATTCTTCTATAAATGTTATTTATTCTGGAACTATGAGCGCAGCTGTTGAAGCTGGTGTTGAAGGTATACCAGCTATTGGATTTTCGTTGTTAGATTATTCTTGGGATGCCAATTTTGAACCGTTAAAAGAATATATCAAAAAAATAGCATCTAATGTTTTAGAAAATGGACTTCCAGATGGTGTTGTTTTGAATGTGAATTTTCCAAAAAGTGATACATTTAAAGGAATTAAAATATGTAGGCAAGCACGAGCAAATTGGGTGGAAGAATTTGATAAACGTATAAATCCACAAGGAAAAGAATATTATTGGTTAACGGGTAAGTTTGTAAATATGGATAAAGGAGAAGATACTGATGAATGGGCGTTGGCAAATAATTATATTTCTATGGTGCCTGTTCAGTTTGATTTAACAGCACATCATTTTATACAGAAATTAAACAATTGGAATTTGTAATTTAGTAAATCAATAAAAACTATTTGTAAGTATGATAAAAGAAATGCTAATTGGTTTTGTAGCGGCATTAATTGCCACTTCTTTTGGGTGCTTTATTTTTATTGAATATTATTCTAATTATGGTTTTAATAAAAGTATAGAGCTAATATTTGAAGGTGATTTACAAGGAAAGGTATTAGTTTTAGGTGCGGTCGCAAACTTTTTTGTATTTTTTATTTTTCTTAAAAAGAATCAAATTTACAGAGCAAGAGGTGTTTTGTTTGAAACCATTTTAATTGCATTAATCGTTTTATTTTTAACAATATTTTCAAAGTAAACAAATGAAGTATTACATTATTTCTGGTGAAGCATCAGGCGATTTGCACGGTTCCAATTTAATGAAAGCATTAATAGAAAAAGATTCTAAAGCAGAAATTAGATTTTGGGGAGGTGATTTAATGCAACAAGTTGGAGGAACTTTGGTGAAGCATTATCGCGAGTTAGCTTTTATGGGTTTTGCTGAAGTTGTTATGAATCTTCGTACAATTTTTAAAAATATAAAAATTTGCAAAGAAGATATTTTAAATTTTAAACCAGACGTTTTAATTTTAATTGACTATCCCGGTTTTAATATGCGAATTGCTGAATTTGCAAAAAAACAAGGAATTAAGGTGCACTATTATATTTCACCCCAAATTTGGGCTTGGAAAGAAAATCGTATTAAAAAAATTAAAAGAGATGTAGATGAAATGTCGGTAATTTTACCTTTTGAAAAAGATTTTTATGAACAAAAACATCATTTTCCAGTACGTTTTGTTGGTCATCCACTAATTGATGCTATTTCCAATAGAACTCAAATTGATGATACATTATTCAGAAAAAAAAATAAACTAAGCAAGAAACCAATTATTGCTTTATTGCCAGGAAGTAGAAAACAAGAAATAAAAAAAATGCTTTCTATAATGTTACAAATGGCTGATAAATTTAAAGCATATCAATTTGTAATTGCAGGAGCTCCAAGTCAAGATTTTGAATTTTACCAACAATTTATTAATAAGGAAAATGTAAAATTTATTAGTAATAAAACGTACGATTTATTATCCGTTTCTTATGCTGCAATTGTTACTTCAGGTACAGCCACATTAGAGGCCGCATTGTTTAAAGTGCCAGAAATAGTTTGCTATAAAACAAGTTGGATTTCATACCAAATAGGAAAACGATTGATAAAATTAAAGTTTATTTCTTTGGTGAATTTAATTATGGATAAAGAAGTAGTTAAAGAATTAATACAAGATGAATTTAATGAAACTTCTTTAGAGTTTGAGTTAATCAAAATTTTAGAAGATAAAAACAGAAAACGACTCTTTGAAGATTACTTTGAATTAGAAAAAAAATTAGGTGGCAAAGGAGCTTCAAAAAAAGTTGCAGAACTTATTGTAAAATAAAAAGCTGAAACAATTATTGTTTCAGCTTTTTTGTAAAATTACCTCGTAAGGTATTATTTGCAAAGACCTTCAAGTGTATCTTCAATATCTCCAGGAGTACTCATAATTCTCATAAAAGTTCCCATGGTTAATTCTGGCCAATGTAATGCAATTCTATATTTTCCATGAAGCATAGTTGCAGTTTTACCTTGTAAAATTATTTCGTAAGGTAATGCAGCAACGTGATCTTCACCAATTTTTGGTAAAAAAACAGATTCTCCATCTTCTTTACTTTGTAATCCAACTCCAAAAACTGCTACTTTTTCATTTTGGTACACTATTTCATATACTTGAACAGTTTGCCCTTTTTTAGCTTTTAAATTATTTTCAATAGTTTTTAATCCTTCTTCAAAAGATGCATATTCATTAAGTTCAATAGGGTCACTAAAATAAGGCATCATTATTTTATAATGATATTTTTTTAATTTATCGGCTTTTATAGTTCCACCAAAAGGAATAAATGCATTTCCAATTGTTGAAAAAGTAGATTTTAAATCAGTACTAAATTTTTCAAAAGTTCCTTTAAATGTATTGTAGTTATCACCTAAATATGCTCTTAAAAAATAGTCGGGATTTGTATAAGAAATTACAATTTTTCCATCTTTTTGAATTAAACCAACTTTAAAGGCAGCCGCAAGAGCTCCTCTATCATTTATTTTAACTACGGTGTTTTTTAAATCGGTTCTTGTAAAAGCAATTACTTTTAAAGTACTCTTGTTTGAAGGGTTGTAAGTACCTAAAACTATGAATGAATTTTCTTTTAAAGTACTAATTACCTTATCTGAAACTTGTTGCATACTTTCGCTACTTTCACCAATTTTTATATATGGTGCAATGTTTTGTCCAAATGAATTAAATGTTATTATTAAAATTGCTATACTACTAATAATTAGTTTTCTCATGATTTTAAATTTAATTATTTATCAAAAGTAGCACATAATGAATATGTTTTTAATGATATTAATCAGTCTATGTAATAATTGTTTCAACATTATTATTGTAAAATGACTATAGAAGAAATTTGTGTTCTTTTAAAGAAATTATAAATGAATAATATTTTGTAGCTTTATCAAGCTATGAAACAGTTTTTAAAGTTTGTACCTGTACAACTTACTTTTTTTTTAATAATTGGAATTATTATTGGAAAACACTTTTATTTTCAACCAATTTTGTTAGTTTTAATTGTAAGTTTTTTAATGTTATTTCTTTCAATAGCATATTTTAAAGCTAAAAAACAATTTCAATCTTCATTAGTTTTCACGTTGTTATTTTTCTTAATATCATTTTTTATAGGAGTAAGTTCAATTACCTATAAAAACCAATTAAATAGGCAAGAACATTATTCTAATTGTTCTGAATTTAAACTCAATAAACAGGTTTCTATTTTAATTAAAATCCAAAAAGTTTTAAAGTCAAATTTATATTATAATAAATATGAAGCCGAGGTTTTACAGTTAAATAATAAAAAAAGTATAGGCAAAATACTTGTTAATATTAAAAAAGATAGTATTCAAAAATCATTAAAAGTTGATGATAATTTAGTTGTTAAAACACAATTTAAAACTATAAATAAACCTTTAAATCCTTTTGGATTTAATTATAAAAAGTATTTACAAAACCAACAAATTTATCATCAAATTAACCTTAATAAAAGTCAATTTTTAATTATTGAGAATACTAAAATTACCATAAAAGGTATTTCATCAAAAATCAGAAGCAAAATAAACCAAGCATTAAAGAATAATGGTTTTAAAAATGATGAATTAGCAGTAATTAATGCATTATTATTAGGGCAAAGAAATTCAATAACTAATAATTTATTAGAAAGTTATGTAGGCGCAGGCGCTGTTCATATTTTAGCAGTTTCCGGATTGCACGTTGGTATTATTTTATTATTGTTAACAGTTTTTTTTAAACCACTTCATAACTTTAAAAACGGAAAATTAATTGCTGTAATTTTTATTGTTTGTTTATTATGGGTTTATGCAATTATAGCTGGTTTGTCCGCATCAGTTGTGAGAGCAGTAACAATGTTTACAGCGCTAACCATAGGAATGCAATTAATTCAGCGTTCAAACATTTATAATACCTTAATAATTTCCATGTTTTTTTTGTTACTGTTTCATCCTTTTTATTTGTTTGAAGTAGGTTTTCAATTAAGTTATTTGGCGGTTTTTTCAATAGTTTGGATCCAGCCTAAATTGTATAACTTATGGAATCCTAAATTTTGGTTGCTCACAAAATTTTGGCAATTATTAACAGTTTCATTGGCAGCACAATTAGGTGTTTTACCTTTAAGTTTATTTTATTTTCATCAGTTTCCGGGGTTGTTTTTCTTATCTAATTTGGTGATTATTCCATTTTTAGGAATTATTTTAATTGCTGGAATTTTTGTTATTACACTTGCAATGTTTGATATTTTGCCTGCTTTTTTTGGGGAGGCATATATTCTAATTATTCAGCAAATGAATACGTTTGTAGATTGGATTTCCAATCAAGAGTCTTTTTTAATTGAGAATATTTCATTTTCATTATTTTTAATGTTGGCGGTTTACCTATTTATATTTACAAGTTTAAAATGGGTTGAAAAGAAATTATTTTATCGTTTCATAATAGCTCTAATTTCATTTGTACTTATTCAATCTGTCTTTATTTTTGAAAAATATAAGATGCAAACTACTAATGAGTTTATTGTTTTTAATAAAAGTAAATCAAGTATTATAGCCGAAAAAGTAGGAGATAGTTTATTGCTGAATTTACCAGATTCTTTATTATTAAACGGTTATATTTTAAAATCATATTTGATTGGCACTGGTTTATCAAAAAAATATCAAGACCATAGGAATAAAAATTTATTCAAATTTAAAAATGAAGTTATTTTAGTTGTGGATAGTTTAGGTTTTTATCAATTTAAAACAATGAAACCTTCAATGGTAATTATAGAAAATTCTCCAAAAATTAATATTGATAGATTATTAAAAATGCTTCAACCAAAAATAATAATTGCTGATGGTTCAAACTATAAAAATTCTGTTGCTAGATGGAAGCAGACCTGTATACAAAATAAAACTCCTTTTTACAGTACCACGCAAAAAGGAGCTTTTATCTTAAAATAAGATAATTTAATTAACTTTTAAATTCACCTTTAAAAGTTGAAGAATAACTATCCCAAGATTCTTTGGTAATATTTTTTACATTTGTAGCTTCAAAATACTTTAAGAAAAGTTCTAATTGGCTTGGTGTTTTGTAACCAGTAATAGGAGCAATTAAATTGGCTTCTTCGTCTAAAAACAGCAAGGTTGGATACGCTCTAATTCCAAAAATCCTAGATAATTGGTGAGAACTATTTCTACCTGAAGTATTTGGGTTAAAATTAGGATTTGTGTACGTTACTCCTTTAAAATTTATAGTTTCATTTCCTTCTGCATTAAACTTTACTGCGTAGTAATTTTCATTAACATATTCAACTACATCTTTATTGTGAAACGTATTTTTATCTAACATTTTACAAGGTCCACACCAAATAGTAAAGGCATCAACAAATATTTTTTTAGGCGTTGTTTTTTGAGCTTCAACAGCTTGTTCTAGTGTTATCCAATTTATCTCTTGAGCGGTAATTGATAAACTAAATAAGGCTAGGGCTAAGACTATTATTTTTTTCATTTTTAAGATTTTCTAATTAAAATTATATGTATATTTTCATTTTTTTGACGCAAATATGTTGCCAAAATTACAAAGATCTAATTAATAAGTGCAAATTATTTTACGCCATGCATCAATTTTTTTAGCACAGGAGTTAATAATAACGCAATTACACCAATAATTATTGGTACAAATGTAAATATTAAAAAGAAAGTTGAAATATCGTATTTATTAGTTATATCATCAATCATAGAACCCATTTTTCCAGATGTTTTATTCCCAATGGCTAATGCTAAATACCAAACTCCAAACATAAAAGCAATCATTCTTGGAGGAACTAATTTGCTTACATAAGAAAGACCAACTGGTGATACACAAAGTTCGCCTAACGTATGAAATAAGTAGGCGAGAATTAGCCAAATAATACTTACGGAAGCTGTTTTTGCTCCTTGAGGAATTCCTGTTGCGCCATAAGCTAAAAAGGCAAAGCCAATAGCTAAGAAAAACAATCCAATAGCATATTTTGAAGCCGGATTAGGGTTGTATTTACTTTCCCACCATTTTGAAAATAGCGGTGCAAATGCAATGATAAATAATGAATTTAAAATTAAAAACCATGTTGCAGGTATTTGAATTTCATTCTCTTTCTTTTGTGTTACCGTAGCAGTGATATTTGTTGTGATTGCCGCCGCTTGCTCATTAGATAATGGTTTGAAATTTACTCCTTTTTTATCAATATCAATAATAGCTAAATGATCATTTTTAGAATATTCAGTTGAAGATCTAATTACGGATATACTTTCACCTAAAACCGCATTTTCTGGAACAGTAGTTTCAGCAGTAATTGCATAATTTTTTATGGTTCCATCAACTGTAGTTACTTGGTAAGTTGGATAAGAGATTTCGTAAGAAAATGTGTTAAAATTGTTATTTATTTTCCAAATAACTAATCCCCAAATAATTAGAAAGCTAAATCCTAATATTAAGTTTGAAATAAAATATTTTTTAAATGTTTGTTTAAAAAATAAGAATAAAACCCATGTAATTATTGCAATAGGAACCACGGTAATGATAACATCAACTATATTGAAAATTAAGGCAGAATTTCCAGATAAGATTCTACTTGTATAATCTTTTGCGAAAATACTCATGGAACCACCTGCTTGTTCAAATGAAGCCCAAAAGAAAATAATAAAAAAGGCAAAAATTACAACAGCAATCATTTTATCTCTTGTAATTGGACTATATCTTATGATTCTTGAAATAATTAAATATAAAAATAAAATTAAAGTGACAATAATTGTTTGTCCAGAATAGTCAGTTCCTGCAAATTCTAAAAAATTCACTTTACCAATTTTGGATAAAGGGTCATTAATAACCCAAGTTAAACCTGAAATTGCAACTATAATTATTAAAATTTTATCAACTAAAGTAAACGGATTTAATTTGTCTTCAATTTTAGTATGGTCGTCAGTTTCAATAGTTTTGTCTACTTTATTTGGTTTTTTACCTACTTCTCCAAAAATATTTTGTGCGAATAAAAATTGTAATAAACCTAGTAACATAAAAATACCAGCCAAGCCAAATCCCCAACTCCAACCAAGAATTTCACCCATATAACCACAAAGCATAATCCCTAAAAATGCTCCTGCATTTACACCCATATAAAAAATGGTATAAGCGCCGTCTTTTTTCTCTGGTACATCTTGATATAAGATTGAAATAAATGAACTCATATTAGGTTTGAAAAAACCTGTTCCAATTACTAATAAGCCTAATCCTAAATACAAGAAAAACGGGTTAGATTCTACAGCCATACTTGCATGACCTAAAGCCATAATTAATGCGCCAATAATAATAGCTCGTCTGTTTCCTAAATATTTATCGGCTAACGTTCCTCCAATAATAGGCGTTAAGTATAATAGTGCCAAATAAGTTCCATATAATGCTAAGGCGTTTTCACGAGGCCAATCCCAGCCGCCAATTCCCAAAGCACTCACTAAAAATAATACTAATAAAGCACGCATTCCATAAAACGAAAAACGTTCCCACATTTCAGTAAAAAATAATACAAAAAGCCCTGAAGGATGACCTAAAACTTGTGTTTTAAAAAATTCGTTTCTTGATGTATTCATAATTAAGTTTACTGTTTTTTGTTTAAAAAACACCTCTAATAAAAGAAGTGCTTTTTTAAAATTTAAAAGGAGCTTATGTTTTTAACCTATCTAATCTTTTAACATAAACTTTATCATAAAAAATTAATGATAAAAAAGTTAGGATACCAATACCTACAAAAACCCATAATATTTCATTTGGATGGTAAGTATCCCATAGGTGTTGTGTGAAATCAGCAGCATTCATATTTACTTTTTCTGCTACTTGTGCTATATAATCATTCTTTGTAATATCAATTGCAACATCTTTAAGTATGTTACCTGTTTCATCTACTGCTTTGAAACCTGTTTTTGTATAAATGACCAATTGATTATTTTTATCAATGATATCAATTCCTTGAGCTATTGCTTCATTTTGAGCTAAAGAAATTTTAGCTGACATTTTTCCATAAACACTACCTGAAATCCAACCGGCAATTACATTTCCAACAAAAACAGGTAAAAAATAGGTTCCCATATAGAGAGCCTCTTTTCCTTTAGGTGATATTTCAGCTATATACGCTGAAAATTTAGGATTTGCAGTCATTTCTCCAATTGCAAAAATAACAATTCCTAAAATAATAAATAAGCCATCTCTAAAATAGAAAGCTAAGCCAATACCTACAGAAACAATAATAAAACCAATAATCATAGCATTAATTGGTTTCCATTTAATAATAATATAAGAAATTAATATTTGAAATATAATAATTGCAAAAGCATCAAGATTAATTAATAATTCAGGTTTTGCAACTGCTTCTTGAGCATCTCCAATTAAAGAAGCCAGTATTGGTGAGAAATCATTAATAGTGTTGAAAAGCTTACTAGTATCTACCCAATCTGCAATGTATTTTGGTAATGTATAAAATAATTGGTTAAACAATGTCCAAAATCCTATCATAATAACTAATAGAATTGTTAATCGTGAATCCTTTAGAGCCTCCCATATATTACTAAAAGATTGTTTAATTGTTTCATTTAAACTTTGTTTCGTTTCATTTATATCATTCTTTTCTTCTTTAAAAACTAACAATACAAATAATAGATTTATTATAACAGCTATTACTGCAATGTTAAATGCTATTTGCCAATTTGATTCACCTCTCATTTTACCAACAATAAAAGGGCCTATCCATCCTCCAACATTTACCATCATATAAAAAATTCCAAATCCCATTGAAGAATTACTCTTGTCAGTATTTCTTGTAACAATTGCAGATGCTACGGGTTTAAACATTGCAGCACCCAGTGCTAAGAACATAAATACAGCAAAAAAGCCCCAGTAAGAGTCAACATATCCTAATGCAAAGTACCCAATTGCAAGTATTGTATATGCTATAATTAAACTTTTTTTATAGCCAATTTTATCGGCTATTGCACCTGTTATTAATGGTAAAAAATAAAGTGTACCAGTTACAAACCCAATTATTGCACCACCTTGGTCATCTGTAAATCCTAACCCATTAATATCTTTTGAAGCTACTAAATACATGGCTAAAATGGCAAACATACCATACCAAGCAACTCTTTCAAAAAGTTCCATAATACTAGCCACCCAAAATGGTTTTGGAAAGGATTTCATTAATCCAATAAAGCCTAAATTTTTATTTTCTGTATTCATTTTATTGATTTTAATTGATGATATTTATTATATATAAAAAGCTCAAGTAACTTAATTACTTGAGCTTTTTATATGAAAATTAATTTGTGTGCATATTTTAGTGAATTCCTTTCATTGCTTTGTTTAACAAAGGAGAAATTAAAACAGTAATAACTCCAATAATAATCATCACCCACATAATAAATGGGTATAATGGATAATCAAACTTTTTAAGAATTCCTTCCAGCATTCCTGCCATAAAGTTTCCGGCAGCAAAACTTGCCATCCATAATCCCATTACAACTGAAACTAATTTAGGAGGGGCTAATTTGGTAATCATTGATAAACCAATAGGCGAAAGCATTAGTTCACCTAAAGTTAGTAGAACATATACTGAAACCAACCACCAAGGTGAAATTTTAATA
>NZ_JASFZF010000115.1:0-6089 GCF_046055765.1 Lutibacter sp.
AAGTTTTCTAAAATTTTAATAATGCCTCTAAATTTGTTAAAAACCATAATGGCTCCACCACAGGTTAAATCTTCATTGCAAATTTTTCTATTGAATTCATTTTCGTTAATACATTCACCAGAAGGACCAGTAATTTGAACATAATTAGGAGCAGTAGCTTGACATAATTGGAGAAGTTCTTTAACGGTCATTCCCCATTCAATTTCATAAATTCCTGGTTTTGCTACATCCCCCGAAATACTTAACAATTTTGTTCCTTTGCTTTTTTCGGTTCCAATATTTTTAAAATAATCAGCACCTAATTCAATTATTCTTGCAGCATTTGCAAAGGTTTCAACATTATTTATAATGGTTGGTTTACCGAGGTAGCCAACTTCAGTAGGAAAATATTTTCTAAGTCTTGGTTCACCGCGTTTTCCTTCAAGAGATTCAATTAAAGCAGTTTCTTCACCACAAACATAGGCTCCAGCGCCCAATTCAACCCTTAAATCAAAATTAAGGTCAGTTATTCCACAACTATTTTTTCCTAAGAAATTATTTTTATAAAATTCAGTAATTGTAGCTTCAATTTTTGGAAGTAAATATTTGTATTCACCCCGTAAATAAATGATACCTTCTTTAGCACCTACTACAAAAGCGGCTAAAATCATTCCTTCAATAATAAGCCCAGGATAATTCATAAGTAATATTTTATCCTTGAAAGTTCCAGGTTCGCCTTCATCCGCATTACAAATAATATATTTTTCTGAGGAAATACTATTTTTACAAGTTTGCCATTTTAAAGCAGTAGGGAAAAAAGCACCACCACGACCTTTTAAATTAACTTCTGAAATGCTTTTTAAAATTGATTCCGCATTATTTTCTTTCAATTTGTTTATGGAATTCCCAGGAGTATAATCCTTAAAAAAAATGGTTTTGTCTTCTTCTGGTGTATACTGAATTTTGCTCTCAGGATTATCAGCAATAGTTTCAATAGATATATTGTTTTTTAAATTTTTAATTATTGAAATCACTTTTTTAGGCGTTAAATCTGTAAAAGGATAAAAATTTATTAAAGCAGCGGGTTCTTGGTCGCTTAAACCTATACAAGAGGTTTCAAATAATGAAAACAGTGGATTATCATCATGTTTTCCAAAAATGCAACCTGTTTCTTTTTCAAAAGTTGTTTTAATTTCTCTAAAACCTTTAAATTCAGAAACAATGCTATTATTTAAATAAATAATATATTTTCCTGTGGGTTGCTGATGAAAAAAATGATAAAAGGAAATAACCCCTTCAACTTCAATAATTGAAATTTTTAATAATTTAGCTATCTCATTTATAGCACTTTGTGAAATGAATCCTTGTGAATTTTGTTGTTTCCACAACAAACTAAGAAGATGGGCTCTTTCCATGCGAAAAAACTTTTAAAATTACTGTAACTAAAGTTACGAAATAAACAAATAGATTGCTATTTAATTTTGTTTGTCATTTCGATTTACAGAAAGTTTAAAAGTTTTTTAAAACTCTTTAAAAACAGAGGTGTTTTATATTAAAATATTACAAAGTTTTTAATTAATTTATGAATAGTTTAAAAATATCCTATTGTTTTTTAATGTAAATAATGAGAAAAATATTTTTCTACAACATTTTCGTTAAATAAAGTTGCGTATTTTATTAAAATTACAAACTAAATTTCACACTTGTAATAAAATTTCTTCCAATGTTTGGTATTCCATCTATTTTTAATCTAGATAAGTGAGAAACATAAGAAGTGTTCGCTAAATTATTTACATTAAAATTAATTGTGAAATCAATTTTATTCAATTTAATAGTTCCACCAATTCCAATGTTTATTAGATTATATGAGTTAGTTGGTGTTTCAAAAACACTTACATTTTTTTGTTTAAAATGACTTTCAAGGGTAATTGCCGCAAAACCATTATTCAACCACTCTTTTTCGTTTAGTTCAATACGTAATGTGTTTGTAAGTTTATTTGCAGGAATTAAAGGTAAATAAGTACCATCATTTTGTTTGCCTATTACCATCTCATAACTACTGTTAAAATGTAGCCAATCTATTGGGTGCGGATGGAGATGGAATCCAAATTCTCCGCCATATAATTCAGCATTATTTTGTACGTAATTATACACAAAATTATTATTAAGAATTTCACCAGTAGGAGTTATGTAAATGTATTTATTGATACTATTATAAAAAACATTAGCAAAAATTTCAAAGTGTGAAGATTTATATTCTAAAGCCACATCCGATTGAAAATTATGTTCACTTTGCAAATTATTGTTACCAATTTCATATCTATTAGAACCTTCATGAACACCGTTAGAAGTTAGCTCAGCAAGGTTTGGAGCTCTAAAACCTGCTGCAAAATTGAATCTACTTGTAATGGCATCAAATAATGTGGTTTTATAACCAAAAGAAGCAGTTAAGTTTTTAAAGGACTTATCAATAGCATTAAAAACGTGATGTTCGTTGTCAATACTTTTTTGTGTTGATAAATTTCTGTTATCGAATCGAATACCACCTTGAAAACTATTTTTTTTGATAGTGTAATTACCTGTTAAAAATACCCCAATATCATTGGTTTGAGCATTTGGAATTAATACATCAAACCCTAAAGTTTTATTCTTTTGATGCATTCCTTGAATTCCTAAAATAGATTCAAAATTTTCAAGTTTTGGTAAATTCCATTTTATATCATAACTGTACGTTTTTAAATTTAAATTTAAGGCAGGAAGAGAATTAGAAGCCGTTGCAATTTCTTCGATTTCTTTTCGGTTATTAACGGTGTAGCCAAATGTTGAAGTTATTTTTGAATTTGATAGAAAAATAATAGTACTTAAACTTACCATTTTATTGGTTAAATCTTGAAAAGGATATGTATGGTTTTTTTGAGTAGTTTGTACACCAATTTCTTCTGGAATTCCAACTAAAGTATGATCGAAATTAAAACGTAAAATACTTGAAATAAGATTGTTACTGTAGTTTATGGCTGAATTGAAAATAGTTTCATCAAAGCGAGAATTAGTAACTCTTAATCCATTTGGTATTTTATAGTCACTTTGGTAACGGTGCGTACCGTTGGTTAAAAGCTTCCAATCATGATATGATTTCCTGAACCCAAAAGATGTACTTGAACCGTTGGTGTTTGAAAAATATTTTTGATTTATATTTAGTTTAAAAGAATTCTCATCCGCAAAATTTAAAGGATTAAAAAATAGTACGCCACCCATAGCATCAGAACCATATAATAATGAAGCAGGGCCCTTTATAACTTCAACACTTTCTATACTTGATTCATCAACACCTAAACCATGTTCTGATCCAAATTGTTGATTTTCAAGTCGTAATCCTTGTGAATATACTAAAACTCGATTCCCTCGCAAACCTCTAATTACTGGTTTCCCAATAGCAACTCCTGTTGATACTTGAGAAACACCGGGTAATGAAGTAATTCCTTCTATTAAAGTAGCTGCTCCTTTATTTTTTAGTTGTTGAATACTTGCTCTTTCAACTTTCATTACATTTTGCGATTGTAATTTATTAAAAGGTGTAGAAATAATAACTTCATCCATTTTAAAGACAGCTTCACTCAAAATGAAATTTAATGTGGTGCTTTTTGAAGTAATTTTTATATTTGTTGTTTGTGATTGATAGCCAATAAATGCTGCTGTAACTATAATATTTGTTGAAGGTAAATTGTTAATGGTGTACACTCCGTTGGCATCTGTTGAGGTGCCTTTTTGGAGTTCGGTAATATAAACATTAACACCAATTAATGGGTTGTTGTTAGCATCCGTAATTTTACCTGTTATTTTATTTTGAGCTTGGGTAATAAGAGATAATCCTAAAAATAGGATTGATAGATATGTTTTCATTTAATTATTTTTTAGTGTCTTGGTAATTTTATTTTTAAATCTTTTATGATAAAAATAATGAGAAAGGTGGTGCTCTAGATGATTTATAAAAAAATGAAGATGATTCTTTTTTGTTTTCTTGAGTAATTACTTTTTCTTCTACTAAACTAATTTCATTTATAGAAAATGTTGAAGAAAAGTCAATGGTATTATAATTAATTTGATAGTGAAAAAAACTGCACTCATTTTTAGGATGATGGAGATGTACTTTATGTTCTAACTTACATCCTGAATATTCATGTTTTTGAAGCGCATGAGAAAATTGTATTGTTAAAGGAAACAATACAAATAAAACTAATAGAATTGAAATTATATGTTTAGTTCTAACTTTAATTTTTCTAAAATTGAACTGTAAAATTACAAAAAGATATTAATCTTTTACACCTAATTTTTCTAAAATTACTTCTAATAAACACCATTTTGTAATTGCAGATTGCAATAAATTTGCACCAACAAATGCTGCAACCCATAACCAGTCCAAATTATTTAATTTAATAGCTAATATTAAACTAATTAAAATAAATATTCCTGCAAATGCTCTAATAATTCTTTGTTTCATTTTTATAGATTTTAGCTTAATTTGATTTTTCAATATTCATAAGAACAATATGAACTTTTGATGATGTTCTCTGCTCATTATTAAATTTCTTTACAGAATTAAATAAATCGTCTGCTTTTTCTTTTGGTACAAATGCATAAAAAATTATAGATTGACTTTCATTCATATTACTAGCAAACCAATTTTCTCCAACTGATTCTTCTGATAAATCTCTATACCCTTTGACAGATGTATAAGAAAAATGGGTAATAGTGCATCTTTTTAATAAAAATTTAATGTCCTTTTCAAATGCTTCAATTGCGGTAATCATTAGTAATTTCATAATTTTTTCTTTAAGAATTTAAAGTTTTAAGTTTATTGCTAAAACTAAAACAACATTTATTTTTCCCATTTATTTTTTTCACTTATATAGTAAATCATTGGAACTACAACTAGAGTTAACAATGTAGAAACTATTGCCCCAGCTACTAATGAAATTGCTAAACCTTGAAAAATAGGATCAAACAATATAATTGAGGCACCAATTACGACAGCTCCAGTAGTTAATAAGATAGGTGTAGTTCTTACTGCACCTGCATCAATAATAGCTTGTTTTAAAGGAATTCCGTCGTTTAATCTAATTTCTATAAAATCAATAAGTAAAACTGAATTCCGTACCATTACACCTGCTAAAGCAATCATACCAATAAATGATGTTGCGGTAAAGAAAGCCCCAAATAGCCAGTGTCCAAATACAATTCCAATTAATGAAAGTGGGATTGCAAGCATCATAACCATTGGTGTTTTAAAGTTCTGGAACCAGCCAACAATTAGCATATAAATAATAATAATAACTACTAAAAATGCGGTACCTAAATCACGGAAAACTTCTAAAGTAATTTGCCATTCTCCATCCCATTTTACAGCAAAATCACTTTCATCAGAAGGTTGATCCATATACAATTCATTTAGTTTGTATCCTTTAGGAAGCTTTATTTTTTCTAATTTTTCTTTCATTCCTAAAATTGCATATACAGGACTTTCTAATCCTCCAGCCATATCTGCTGTGATATAAACAACTTGTTTTTGATCTTTTCTAAAAATAGTTTTTTGTAAAGTATCTTTTTTAACAGTTACCAAATCACTTATTGGAACAAGATTCCCTTGATTTCCTTTAATTTTTATGTTTAGAATATCTTGTAAACTAGTTTTGTTGGCATCACTTAAAGATAGCACAATATCAATTTGATCAAAAGAAGTTTCATCGTATAAATTTGAAATTGGATATTCTTTTAGTAAATAAGTTAAGTTTTCTACAACTTGTTGAGGCGCAATTCCATTCAGCATTGCTTTTTCTTTATCAACTTCTAATTTATATTCAGTTTGCACATCTTCTACCATCCAGTCAACATCCACAACATCTGTAGTGTTTTCTAATATTTCTTTAACTTGGTATGCAACTTTAATTTGCTCTTTATAATTAGGTCCATAAACTTCAGCAACTAAAGTTGATAAAACTGGTGGCCCTGGTGGAACTTCAACTAATTTTACGTTTGCACCATATTTTTTAGAAATTTTTTGAATTTCTGGACGTGTAAGCTTCGCAATATCATGACTTTGTAAATCACGTTCA
>NZ_JASFZF010000116.1:0-27366 GCF_046055765.1 Lutibacter sp.
CATACTTTAAAATACGAGTTTGCCATCAAACAATCTGGTACTTACTGGTATCACGGACATACAATGTTGCAAGAGCAAGTGGGCGTTTTTGGTTCGTTTGTAATTCATCCAAAAAAAGAAACGCTAACGTACGATAAAGAATTAGTATTAATGCTTTCCGATTGGACCAATGAAAAACCAATGAGTATTTTACGAAACCTCAAACGAGGAAACGAATGGTATAATTACAGAAAAGGAACTTCAACACCTTTAAACCAAGTAATAAAAAGAGGTGCTTTTGGAGCCCAAATGAATTTTTGGAAACAGCGAATGGAAGGTGCTGATATTGCCGATATTTATTACCCAGCCTTTTTAATTAATGGTGAAGAATCTATTGATTACCCCAATTTTAAACCAGGAGAAAAAGTACGATTGCGAATTATAGATGGTGGTGCTTCCACTTCATTTTGGATGACTTTTGGAGGTGGCGATCCTACATTAGTTTCCGTAGATGGATTAGATATTGTTCCTGTAAAAAAGAATAAAACTTTTATCGCCATTGCAGAAGCGTACGATTATATTGTAACCATACCAGAAAATGGAAAAATTGAATTTAAAATTACTGCGCAAGATGGTTCGGGAACTGCTTCCTCCTTTTTAGGAAATGGAGAAATCCTAAAAGCACCAGATATTCCACGTCCCGATAAAATTGGAATGATGATGAAAATGGCAAAAATGGATATGAAAATGGGAGCACACGCTTTAAAATTCCGTCCTAAAAAAGATGAACGTTACGAAATGAAAAAGGAATATGGCATGCAAATGAGTGATAAAGAAATGTCTGGTATGAAAATGAAAGGTTCAGGTACAATGAAAATGCCAGAAGAAACTTCAGTAAAAGAAGAAACTTCAATGAAAATGGAGACTAAAAAAAACACTTCTCCTTATACGTATGATTATCTAAAATCACCTAAAAAAACAAATTTTGATAAAGACATTCCCGTAAAAGAAATATTACTAAATCTTACCGGAAATATGCAACGTTATATATGGAGTATAAACGGTGTGCCATTATCTGAAGCCGATAAAATTAAAATAAAAGGAAATCAAGTAACTAGAATCACGCTCAACAATTTAACAATGATGCATCACCCAATGCATTTACACGGTCACTTTTTTAGAGTGTTAAATAAAAACGGAGAATATTCACCATTAAAACATACAGTTAATGTCCCTCCAATGGAATCGGTTACCATAGAATTCTATGGAAATGAATATGGCGACTGGTTTTTTCATTGTCATATTTTATACCATATGATGGGTGGAATGGCACGTGTAATTAGTTACGATACTCCTGCAGATACCCGAATGAAAGGCTATCCTGTAAAAGATTTAATTGCCGAAACAGACCGATATTATACTTGGGGATTATTAGATGCAGCTTCAAATGCAATTTCTTTAAATGCTTCAACATCAAATATTAGAAATCAATTTAATGTTTCTTTTGAATATGGATGGAATGAAAATTTGGAAGCCGAATTTACCTACGAATATTATTTACACGATTATTTACGAATTTTTGGAGGTGTTAATATAGAAAATGAGGTATCCAATTCGTTAGATGAATTTACCACAACAGCAGTTGCCGGAATTCGATATTTAACTCCTTACCTTTTCAGTTTAGATACTCGAATTGATAGTCAACTAAGACCAAGAATTTCTATTGAAAGAAGCCTAACTCTCTTTTCAAGATTTTCAATTTTTGGTTATTATGAATATCAGTTTGATTTTGGAATTATTAATGATTTTCCTGTTGATAAAAATTACTTATCTGAAACTGTATGGAGTGCTGGTGCAGAATATCTGTTATCAAGAAATTTTTCTTTAATGGCAGGTTACGACAATCGTTTTGGTGCTGGAGGAGGATTATCTGTTCGGTTTTAAAAATTTGTTATGATTGTATTTATCTTTTCTATTTATTTCAGAAATAAAGAATACTAAATTTTATAAATAATAAACTAAATAATGTACATATAGTTTCTATTAAATAATGACTTTTATATTTTAAATATATATACCACTAATTATGAAACATACCTATAAAATTACTGGAATGACCTGCACTGGTTGCAAAACTAATGTAGAAGATGCTTTAGGTAATTTAAATGACGTAACTAAAGTTTCAGCCAATTTAAAAAAAGAAGAAGTTGTTGTTGAAATGACTTCACACGTTTCCTTAGAAAAACTGCAAGAAACCTTGCTTAAAGCAGGATTACATTATACCATAGAAATGCCCGGTCACGAAAAACACGCTGAAGCTAAAAAACCGGTTGATGGAAACGGTGTTTTTTACTGTCCAATGCACTGTGAAGGAGAAAAAACATATACTTCGCAAGTAGGTTGTCCTGTTTGTGGTATGGACTTGGTTGAACAACCAAAAGCAGTTACATCCGTACAATACACCTGTTCCATGCATCCTGAAGTAATAAAAGACGGACCAGGAGCTTGCCCAATATGTGGTATGGATTTAATTCCTATGGAACCTACCGAAAGTGAAGAAGATAAAACATATAATAAGCTACTTAAAAAAATGAAATGGGCTGTTTTATTTACAGTTCCTGTTTTTTTAATTGCTATGGGAGATTTAATTCCGGGCAATCCTTTGAGTAAAATATTTAGTCAAATTACTTGGAATTGGATTCAGCTAGTGCTTTCGCTCCCAGTAGTGTTTTATGCTTGTTGGATGTTTTTTGAAAGAGCTTATAAATCTATTGTTACTTGGAATTTAAACATGTTCACCTTAATAGGAATTGGTTCAGGAATTGCTTTCCTATTTAGCATTTTTGCATTGCTATTTCCAGATGTTTTTCCAGATCAATTTAAAACAGAAAACGGAACTGTTTTCGTTTATTTTGAAGCAGTAACTGTAATTTTAACTTTAGTATTATTAGGTCAATTATTAGAAGCAAAAGCCCACAGTCAAACTAGTGGCGCCATAAAAGAGTTGTTAAAATTAGCTCCTACAGAAGCTACTTTAGTAACTTCAGAAGGAGATAAAGTAATATCCATTCACGATATTAAAAAAGGGGATTTATTGAGAGTAAAACCAGGTGATAAAATTCCGGTTGATGGAAAAATAACCAAAGGACATAGTAATGTAGATGAAAGTATGATTACAGGAGAACCTATTCCTGTAGATAAAAATATTGGAGATCAAGTTAGTTCAGGAACAATAAACGGAACCAAATCATTTGTAATGCAAGCCGAAAAAGTAGGTTCAGAAACTTTGCTTTCTCAAATTATTCAAATGGTTAATAATGCAAGTCGTTCTCGTGCACCAATACAAAAATTAGCTGATAAAATATCCAAGTATTTTGTACCAATTGTTATAACAGTAGCTATAATTACCTTTGTTGTTTGGCGCTATTTTGGACCAGAACCTGCAATGGCTTACGCTTTTGTAAATGCAATTGCAGTATTGATAATTGCCTGCCCTTGTGCATTGGGATTAGCAACTCCAATGTCGGTAATGGTAGGCGTTGGAAAAGGAGCTCAAAATGGTGTCTTAATTAAAAATGCCGAAGCTTTAGAAAATCTAAACAAAGTGGATGTTTTAATTACCGATAAAACAGGAACAATTACAGAAGGAAAACCATCCGTTGAAAAGGTTGTGAATACTTCCAATAAATTTGATGCGAATTTATTAGAATATATTGTTTCTTTAAATCAATATAGTGAGCACCCATTAGCGGAAGCAATTGTTGCATTCGGAAAAGAAAAAAACAGCAATCTTCAAGAATCAAAAAACTTTGAAGCTGTAATGGGTAAAGGTGTTATTGGTACCGTAGAAGGAAAACAAATAGCACTTGGTAACGACAAATTAATGGAACACGTTAAAGCTACTATTCCAGAAGAAATAAATAGTAAAGTAATTTCAGAACAAGAGCAAGGTAAAACAGTATCCTATATTTCTGTAAATAAAAAAGTGGAAGGCTATGTTACTATTTTTGATGCTATTAAAGAGACTAGTAAAGAAGCAATTGCAATACTTCAAAAAGAAGGAATTGAGGTTATTATGTTAACTGGTGATAACAAACTTACTGCTAAATATGTAGCAGAACAATTGCATTTATCCGATTTTCAGGCAGAATGTTTACCAGAAGATAAATTAAGAGTAATTGAAAAATTACAAGCTGAAGGAAAAATAGTTGCCATGGCTGGAGATGGTATTAATGATGCTCCTGCATTAGCTCAAGCAGAAATAGGTATTGCTATGGGAACAGGAACGGATGTTGCAATTGAGAGTAGTGAAGTAACACTCGTAAAAGGCGATTTATTAGGTATTGTAAAAGCAGTAAACCTTGGGAAAGCAGTAATGAAAAACATTAAACAAAATTTATTTTTTGCTTTTATTTATAATATTCTAGGAGTTCCTATTGCCGCAGGATTATTATACCCTGTATTTGGCTTATTACTATCACCTATGATTGCAGCTGCAGCAATGAGCTTTAGCTCTGTTTCAGTAATTGCAAATTCACTAAGGTTACGAAGTGTAAAAATTTAAATAATTATAATTAACTATTAAAAATCAAAACAAATGAAAAAATCAATGTATGTAATAGTACTTTCAGTATTATTTTTAAGTGCTTGTAAAAATGACAAAAAGCAAGCAGAATCTAACAGTATGCAACCTTCAGAAATGAATATGGAAAAAGCTGAAAGTCATGACCATGATAACCACGACCACGATGCTACAACGGGTGAAAATTCTTCAAAAGAAGAAAGAAATATTAATGCAACTACTCAAAAAAATGGTGCAACATCTGCTATCATTGATAGCTATTTACAAATAAAAAATGCATTGGTGAAAGATAGCAAAGAAGGTGCTGCAAAAGGCGGAACAATGATGCTTACTGCTTTTGCAGATTTTGATATGTCTCAATTAAACGACACTCAACATAAAGAATATATGGAGATTATTGAAGATGCAAAAGAACAAGCAGAGCATATTGTTAAAAGCCCTATTGACCATCAAAGAGAGCATTTTGAAAATTTAAGTGTAGATGTTAATGACCTGATTGCATTGTTAGGAACAGACAAAACATTATACCAAAGTAAATGCCCTATGGCTGGAGAAGGGAAAGGTGCTATATGGCTTAGTGAATATAAAGAAATTAAAAATCCGTTTTTTGGTAGCAAAATGATCTCATGTGGAAATGTTGAAAAGCAAATTAACTAAATGAAGAAAATAAAAAAAATAGTTCTTTTTTTATTGATTGTGTTTGTGGGTATACAATTTATACCCACAAAACGCAATCGGAGTACTAAAGTTTTAGAAACAGATTTTTCTAAAACTTTTACTGTTCCAGCCAATATCCAAAAAATGTTTGAAAAATCATGCTATGATTGCCATAGTAATAATACAAATTACCCTTGGTATAATAAAATTCAGCCAATAAGTTGGCTGTTAGAAAACCACATAAAAGAAGGAAAAAAAGAATTTAATTTTAGTGAATTTGGTTCGTATTCTAAACGGAAACAAAAAAATAAGCTAAAGTCTCTTGTCAGTCAAATTAAAGATAAGAAGATGCCAATGCAATCTTATACTATAATTCACAAGGATGCTAAACTTTCTAATGCTGATAAAGAGCAAATTATAGTTTGGATAAACAAACTAAGAGATAACCTTTAAAAAAAATAAAATTGGTTATAAAGATTACATCGTTAGAACATTTAACACTCTTAAAATCAATGTATTTAATTATGATAAATATCACTCTATATAATAATAAAAACTTTTAAATTTGTAACTTAAGTCACACTAAAAAATGAATAATCTATATGCTAAAATAACGGCGATTGTTTTAACAATCTTAGTATTGTTCTCCTCATCTTTTATAATAATTGATAAACATTATTGTGAGGGTAAGTTAAAACATTTTTCATTGTTTGGTAAAGCTGAAATTTGTGATATGGATATGCCAACTTGTGAGGTAGAAAATCCAAGTCTTGCAGTTTTAAAAGATACTTGTTGTTCAAGTAGTCAACAATTTAAAATTGCTAACATATTTAGAATCAGCCCTGATTATCATATTGATTTTCAACAACTTATAACAATACCTGATAACACTTTACATAATGAAGGTATATATGTTAGTTTAACAAATAACCATTCTTATTATAAAGACTACTCTCCCCCATTGATTACCCGGAATATCCTAGTTTTTATACAATGTTTCCGCGTTTGATTCCCTAATTATTTAGTGCTTGTTATTTACAAAAACAATGTGCTTTAACTTCAATTATCTTTTATATTTTTTAAATGAAATACTTGTTTAATTTATAATAAAAGACCCATTACTCAATTTAAAACAACTAATAATATTCAAGGGTAAAAAATAAAAAGTAACCCTTTTAAGTAAAAAAAATTATAAAAAAAATGAAAAATATAAAATATTTTTTAATCGCAATTATTGGAATAATTACAATAAGCTGTTCAAATGATAATACAGCAGATCCAACGGGAACACTTTCATTAAAACTTACAGATGCACCAATGCATTATAATCAGTTTATATCGGCAAGTGTTATGATTGACAAAATTGAAATTGGAAACAGTACCGATATTAATTCTATGATGACTATCATGGATACTCCAATGAAATATAATTTATTAGAACTAGTAAACGGTATTACTTCAACCATGGCAAATGTTGAAATACCTATGGGAGATTATGATTTGATACGTTTTTACATTTCTTCAACCGAAATGGAAATGGTAAATGGAGATTCATTTACTTATAATATGAGCCAAGATGGATATTCTGGAAATGGCATGATGCAAAATGGTATGATATTAAATAGTTCAAATAGAAGTGTAGATATTCAATTAGATCATTTTTTAACAATTTCAGAGGGAAACATGAGTGAATTTCTTTTAGATATTGATGTAGATCAATCATTTATGTTAGAAGGTGTAAATTTTGTAAATAATGGCAATGGAATGATGATGAATATGTCAGGATTTACATTTATGCCTACAATGCGTTTTATAGATATGTCAAATGCAGGAACAATAAGTGGAGCTGTCCAAGACATGAATGAAAATTTACCAAATGCAACTATTACATTAAAGCATAATGGTGAATTTTATACGAGTACACACTCAAATTCAAATGGCCATTATGCTTTAATTGGAATTCCAGAAGGAATGTATACAATTGAAATTGAATTAGAAGGTTATATGATGGATCCTATTGGAAATGAACAAAATATGGGGGAATTGAATATGATGTCAAATTCTACTTTAAGCGTGAATTTTAATATGATAACTTCAAATTAATCAATATTTACTAAATAACAATAAGGTAAATCAGTTACTATAATAAAAATGCGGGACACTATCCCGCATTTTTATTATCATTATAGATGCTGAACTAACCAATCTCCTACTTCACTAGTTTTGTAAGCTTTGGTATTGCCCGATAAATCTTCCGTAACCACACCTTTAGCTAGTGATTTATTTACTACATTTTTAATCGCTTCAGCTTCCTCTTTTAAGCTAAAAGCATCTTCAAACATCATTGCCGCAGATAATATAGTTGCTAATGGATTTGCAATATCCTTACCTGCTGCTTGAGGGTATGAACCGTGAATTGGCTCGTATAAATAATGTTTTTCTCCAACAGAAGCTGATGGCATTAATCCCATTGATCCTGAAATTACTGAAGCTTCATCGGTTAAAATATCTCCAAATAAATTTTCGGTAATTAATACGTCATAAGAATTTGGCCATTGTACCAAACGCATAGCAACAGCATCAACAAATTCATAAGAAACCTCAACTTCTGGGTAGTCTTTTTCCATTGCTTGTACCGTTTCTCTCCATAAACGTGATGTTTCTAGTACATTTGCTTTATCAACACAACATAATTTTTTAGTACGTGTCATGGCTAATTCAAACCCTTTTTTAGCTAATCGTTGTACTTCTACTCTAGTATACACACAGTTGTCAAAAGCCGTTTCTCCATTATCTTTTCTTCCTTTTTCTCCAAAATAAATTCCTCCAGTTAATTCTCTTAAAAACACTAAATCTGTTCCTTCAATACGCTCTCTTTTTAAAGGTGAATTATCTATTAATGATGGAAACGTAAATGTTGGACGCACATTAGCAAACAGACCTAATTTTTTACGCATTTTTAATAATCCTTGCTCTGGGCGAACTTTTGCTGAAGGATTATTATCATATTTTGGATGTCCAATTGCACCAAACAATACTGCATCTGCATTTACACATATTTCATGGGTTTCATCTGGATAAGGCTCACCAACTGCATCAATCGCTGCTGCTCCTGTTAAAGCTGGTATCCAATTAATTTCATGATTAAATTTTACAGCTACAGCATCACATACTTTTACTGCCTGTTCAATCACTTCAGGACCAATTCCGTCTCCTGCTAAAAGCGCTATGTTTAATTTCATAATTTGTAGTTTTTTTATAAAAATTTATCATCATTCTGAACTTGTTTCAGAATCTCATCATAAGAACCTGAATCGAATTCAGGTTAACGAAATATTAAAATAGTCATTTTAATTATATATTTAACATTTTTTGAGTTGCTTTAATTGCAGATACTGTTTGATCACAATCTAAACCTCGTGTTATAAATTTATTTGTTTCACTTTGCCAAGTAATAATAGTTTCACATAGTGCTGCCGAAGTACTTCCTGGAGGAATACGAACTGCATAATCTACCAAATTAGGCATCGTCATACCCTTCTTTTTATACAATTTTCTAAGTGCATTCATAAAAGCATCAAATTGTCCATCTCCTTGTGCATGTTCTTCATACAAATTACCATCAATTTTAACAGCAACTGTAGTAGAAGGTTTTAACCCTTTTGAATGAGTTAACACATAAGATTCAACTGTAATTCTCTCTTCATACAAACTACTCTCCAAAACATCTGAAATAATGTAAGGTAAATCTTCTTTAGTAACTAATTCTTTTTTATCACCTAACTCAATAATTCGTTGAGTTACTTTTAATAAATCAACTGTATTTAATTCTAATCCAAGCTCTTGAAGGTTCTTTTCAATATTTGCTTTACCTGAAGTTTTTCCTAAAGCGTATTTACGTTTTCTACCAAAACGTTCTGGCATTAAATCGTTAAAATATAAATTATTCTTATTATCTCCATCCGCATGAATTCCGGCTGTTTGTGTAAATACATTATCTCCTACAACTGGTTTATTTGACGGAATTCTAACACCTGAAAATGTTTCAATTAACTTACTTACTGAATATAATGAAGTTTCTTTTACTTGTATTTCAACTTCATTTTTAAAGAAATCGTTAATTACAGCAACAACACTTGCCATTGGAGCATTTCCTGCTCTTTCTCCCATGCCATTCACTGTTAAATGTAACCCTTTTGCACCCGCTTTTATAGATTCCATAACATTAGCCACACTTAAATCATAATCGTTATGAGCGTGAAAATCGAAATGAATAGTTGGATATTTTGCTGTTATTTTAGAAAAATACGTATATGTTTCTGAAGGTGTTAAAACACCCAAAGTATCTGGTAATAAAATTCTTTCAATTGGTTGAGTTGCTAAAAAATCTAAAAACTGAAAAACATATTCCGGTGAATTATGCATTCCATTACTCCAATCTTCTAAATATACATTGGTTGTTATTCCTGCATTATTTGCTAAGTTTATAACTTCCTTTATTTCTAAAAAATGTTGTTCTGGAGTTTTTTTTAACTGATGTTTTAAATGATTTATAGAGCCTTTTGTTAATAAGTTTTGCACTTTAGCTCCTGCATTAATCATCCAATCTATCGATTTTCCACCATCAACAAAAGTTAACATTTCAACTTGATTGATATAGTTATTTTTTGATGCCCAATCTGTAATTGATTTTACGGCTTGAAATTCACCTTCTGACACTCTCGCTGATGCAACTTCAATTCTATCAACATTTAGTTCTTCTAACAATAATTTTGCAATCGTTAATTTTTCCGATGAAGGAAATGACACTCCAGATGTTTGTTCACCATCGCGAAGTGTGGTGTCCATTATTTCAATTTTTCTTTTTTTCATGTAGGTAGAATTCAATTAAAAAATTAACGTCATTCTGAACTTGTTTCAGAATCTTATCAAAAAGAACGAAAATTAAAAAGGTCTTGTTTCTGCAAACTTTTCTATTTCAGGTTTCATTTTTGTTAAATAATCAATATCATCATAGCCATTTAGTATGTTTTCTTTTTTATAACTATTTATTTCAAAAAAATCTTGCACTCCAGTTGCTACTATTGTGATAGCTTGTTTTGGTAAATCAATTTCAATTTCGCTTGCAGGATTTGATTCAATTGCTTTAAAAATTTGATCCAAAAAATCAGCACTTACTTGCACTGGTAATACCCCAATATTTAAACAATTTCCTCTGAAAATATCTGCAAAAAAACTTGAAACAACACATCTAAAACCATAGTCATAAACTGCCCAAGCAGCATGTTCTCTTGAAGAACCTGAACCAAAGTTTTTCCCTCCAACCAAAATTTTACCTTTATAAATTGGGTTATTAAAAACAAATTGTTCTTTAGGTGTATTATCGGGATTGTATCTCCAATCTCTAAAAAGATTATCTCCAAATCCTTTACGTTCAGTTGCTTTTAAGAAACGAGCAGGAATAATTTGATCTGTATCTACATTCTCAATAGGTAATGGAATTGCTGTACTTTTTAATATTTCGAATTTATCGTAAGCCATATTATTTGCTTTTGGCTACTTGCTGGTAGCATTTATTTTACTTATTAATTTATTTAAACTTCTTTTTAGCTGATCTACTTTTCCAGCTAAATCGTTAATATCTACTTCTGAAACAAAATTTAAATCTTTCACAAGAATTAAAAAATATTCTAACTCTGTTGCTGAGCCATTTGCAATAACAAGAAACCTTTTAAATTCAACTTCACTTTCTCTTCCACAGCCTTCGGCAATATTTGCTGGAACTGAAGATGAAGCTCTTCTCATTTGACTTGTTAATCCGTATTGTTCATCTTTAGGAAAACTAGTTGTTAATTTATAAACATCTAATGTAATTTGATGTCCTAATTCCCAAACTAGATATTTTCTAAAGTTTCTCACATTTATTAGTTTACAAAGCAAAAAGCTAACTAGCCAACAGCTATTAGCTTTTTAAAAGAGTTCTTGGATCAGTTACAACACCTGTTACTGCTGTTGCAGCTGCAACTAACGGACTTGCTAATAAGGTTTTTGATCCAGGGCCTTGACGTCCTTCAAAGTTTCTGTTAGAAGTACTCACCGCAACTTTACCTGCTGGTACTTTATCGTCGTTCATTGCTAAACAAGCTGAACAACCTGGTTCACGTAATACAAAACCTGCATCTATAAAAATAGTTAACAAACCTTCTTCCTTTATTTTTGATTCCACAATATGTGAACCTGGTACTAACCAAGCAGTAATATTAGCTGCTTTTTTTCTTCCTTTTACGATAGACGCAAACGCTCTGAAATCTTCAATTCTACCATTTGTACAACTTCCTAAGAAAACATAATCAACGGGTTTACCAATCATAGATTCACCCTCTGAAAACCCCATATAATCTAATGATTTTTTATAGGTAATTGCTCCACCTTCAACTTGATTGGCTGTTGGTATAGTATTTGAAATTCCTGTTCCCATTCCAGGATTAGTTCCATACGTAATCATAGGTTCTATTTCATTAGCACTAAAAGAAAGTTCCTTCTCAAAAGAAGCATTTTTATCAGTTTTTAGTGTTTTCCAATACGTCATAGCCGTATCCCAATCTGCGTTTTTTGGAGTAAATTGTTTGTCTTTTATATATTCAAATGTTTTCTCATCTGGTGCAATTAACCCACCACGAGCACCCATTTCAATACTTAAATTACAAACCGTCATTCTTCCTTCCATCGTCATATTTTTAAATACATCTCCAGCATATTCAACAAAATAACCTGTTGCCCCCGAAGTTGTTAACTTAGAAATAATGAACAATGCAACATCTTTTGGTGTAACTCCAAACCCAAGCTCACCATTTACACTAATACGCATTTTTTTAGGTTTAGGTTGCATAATACATTGCGAAGAAAGTACCATTTCAACTTCAGAAGTTCCTATACCAAAGGCTACAGCACCAAAAGCACCGTGTGTTGAGGTATGCGAATCACCACAAACAATTGTTGCACCTGGAAGTGTAATACCATATTCTGGACCTACAACGTGTACAATTCCATTTTGTTGATGCCCTAATCCCCAATGAGAAATCCCCCATTCGGCTGAATTTTCCTCAAGTGCTTTTAACTGATTTGCGGATAACGGATCTTCGACAGGTAAATGTTGATTTATGGTTGGAGTGTTATGGTCTGCAGTTGCAAATGTTTTATTTGGAAATAAAACGCTATTATTTCTACTTTTTAATCCTAAAAAAGCTACTGGACTAGTCACTTCATGAATTAAATGCCTGTCTATAAATAGCACATCTGGTCCGTCATTAATTTTACGAATTACATGTGAATCCCAAATTTTATCAAATAGTGTTGAACTCATTTATATTATTTTTTATTGTAATTAATTTTTACTTCGTTTAAAAACTATAGTAAAACAACGGCAGCAAATTTAATGAATGGAGAAAAATTATCAACTTTATAACTTGTTTTATACGATACCCAAATAGTTTTTTCGATAACTATTATTGTTCCTGAATAATTACAAGCTTGTTAAATTGTTTTGTTTTAATTTAACTGTTGCTTTTTTAATTTGATAATAGTAAAAAATAAAAAAATGACATTTTATTTATTTGACATTTTTTTGTACTAATAATTAACAATTATTAAGTTAATTTTATTTTAATGCTCTTTTTTATTAACTATTTATAATAGTAAAGTTTAATTAGTTTTTATTTTAAAGTTATCAGGTTCCGTTTTTTTAAAGAAATTAATTGGTATTTTATTTAATTCTATTAATTTCAAATTGATAGCATACTACGACATTCAAAAAAAATATTTTTCGTTTTGTTACTTAATATTCATAATATTCCAACCTTTTATTATATAACTTATATTGAGTTTTTAAAAAATAATAGAGGGTTTATATTTTTTGAGAGTAGTTAAAGTTTCTAAATTAAAAGGGAAGTTATACTAGTTGATCTAACTTTACTTTTTCAATGCGTTTAATTCCTTTTCTATTCATAATTACTCTATATCGTTTAAATTCTATACCATTTTCGGTATAAAACTTTTGAATGATATTAATATGATATATTTTGTTACCAACTCTTGTCATAATTTTACCTTTTTTAACAAGCGAATATTCCTTTTTAGGGTCATCCATTTGAGAAATAAATCTGTTTAAATTTATTCGAGTAATATCTGCTAAGCTATTCAATCTATCGTCTGATATTTCCTTTCCAAATTTACTAGGATACAAAATAATTTTCTTTTTGTATTGTACAATTTGCTCTCCATTCAAATCATAATTTGTTTTCAATAAATTATCTTTAAATCTGTGTGCCTTTACTTTTAAGCCAAGCTTATTTAAAGGTACAAACGTAAAATTTTCTTTTATTTTACCAATATTATTATTTTTTGAATCTTTTATTTTTACTTTATAATCATAAAATAACGAGTTTGATTTGCTAATAAAGAGTAAACCTATAAGCCATTTTATCCTGTCTTTAAACATATAGCCTATAACTAAAGCAATAAAAAACGGTAAAGTGAAATTTCCATAAATTAACTGATAATAAAATGCAATACCTGTTGAAAAAACCATGGCAATACCCGCAGATATTGCAAAAACTGATTGCTCAAAAAAAGTACCATCTTTTCTAATATCACGACTTAAAAAAAGAACACCTTCAATGTATTTTTTAAGCTGACTTCGTTTATGAAGCAGTGATTCATCATAAAAATCATCTTCATCATCAGCATCATAATTTTTAGTCTTTCTGTATTTTTGTTCTTCCGAAATAAACTGAATTACTGTTTTTAAATTCTCTTTTTCAACATTGATGTTTATACAAAAGTCATGAAATCTAATTAAATAATAGTTTGTAATATTACTTATATATTCATCACCTAGTTTTAGAATTTTTCTTAACTCTTTCTTTAGTTTCACGTTTTCATTTTTTTTAACAAAAACTCTATAGCTTGTTATAATTTGATGAAGTGTTTGTAGGAATTCTAATGTGTAATTTTCTTTATATTTTTTAATATTTAAAATTTCATCATTCAATGTATTGTTTAAAATAGCACCTAACATTTTTACGCTCGATTCAAATTCTAAACTGTGTTTTTTTGTTTTTTTATCTGAATTTAACTTTTGTACTATTGATGTTAGCTGATTTAAAGGGCTTGTTTTTAAACTTAATATTTCATTTAATTTGTAGTGTGGGGCATTATATCTAACATACACTTTAACATCGTTATAAAACTTAGCTTTTGTATACGTTTGGCTGTTGATATTTAGGCCATTTGGAATAAAAAGATAGGTAATTGTATCGTATTTTGTTTTTTTTCGTTTAAAAATATTTTCATAAATAAGTTTTACCTCAACCGAAAAATCATCATGAATTTTTATACTATCTTGTATCATAAATTTTCTAATTCATTAGTGTGTGTTTTGAAAAACTACAAAATCCTAACTTCTATTCTTACTTCAAGTTTTGTATTATTTTCATAGTAATTTTATCAATTTCCCCCAATCCGTCAACTTCAATAAAGTTAAGTTTTAACTTCATAAATTCAATTGCTGGTTGTGTAAATTCTTTATAAATTTCAATTCTTTTCTTATGAATTCTAACATCTTTATCATCAATTCTGTTTGATGTTTCAGCTCTTTTTTGAGCTCTAACTAAAAGTTCGTTGTGAGGTACATTTATATGTACTACTTTTTTTATTTTCAGTTCTTTTAGCGTTACCAGTTTTATTAAATCTTTTACTTGAGAAATAGTTCTTGGATATCCATCAAGAATAATTCCTTCTCCCTTTAAATTTTTATCAATTACTTTTTCAAATAGATCTTTAATAATGGCATCCGGAACTAAATCACCTTTTTCTTCATATTCAGACAATATTTTACCAATGGCTGTGTTATTTTCTTTTTCAATTCTACATTGATCTCCTGTAGAAATATGATTATAACCCAATTTTTCTTTTAAAATTCGGCATTGTGTCCCCTTCCCAGAATATGGTGGGCCTGTGATTATTACTATTTTCATGATTTAATTTTGTGATTAATTCCGCAATAAAAATATTGTTAATATCTAATTATAGCCAAATTTTGATTAAAATAATCCGTTAGGTGTAATCCCTAACCATTTAAAATATGTCATTGCCATTAATAACGATGTAATCCAAGCAATTACCTGCATTGTAATACCAAATTTAAAACCATCAGTCATGCTATAATGATTTGTAGAATATAATAGTAATGCTGGTTTGCTATTAAAAGGTAATGTGTACACATGTTCTATAAGTAAAGCAACTGGAAATGCCAAACTCATGATAGGATAATCAAAGCGAACGGCAACACCTATAGCGATGGGAATAAATATCATGGATCTCATGGTTTTAGACTGCATAAATAAAGCACTAAATACCATGGCAAAAGTAAGAACCATATAAAGTATCCAAAATGGTGTGTCAACACCAAATCCCATCGCGTCAAATGCCGCATTTACTGAAATTGAAGGAAGATCTGTAACTTTAAATCCTGCTCCTAATGTATAGGCACCTGCTGAGAATAACAATAAATGCCAAGGTATATCCACATCATTCCATTTTACAATACCTATTCTTGGCAACAACGCAACAATTGCTCCTACAAATGCCACAGCTGTAGGACTTATTCCGTGCCACCTATCTGTTACCCACAAAGCTAAAATACTTACAAAAATTACGATTGATTTTATTTCATTAAATGACATTTTACCCAAAGCATCTAAGTCTTTTTTTAAACTTTCCATACCTCCAACAATACTCGGTTTTCTGTCCTCTTTTTTTATAGGGAATAGCACTTTAACACCAATTATCCATGCAATTATCATTAAACCTAACGCTACAGGTAATGAAGCTACCATCCATTCTGAAAAAAATATATCTGTACCAATAGCACCTGCAATTAATGAAGCTGCTAATAAATTAGCTCCTGATCCTGTTAAAAATGAACTGGCACCCATATTATTTTGAAATAAGTTTTGAAGTAAAATATTTCTTCCAGCATTATTTTTGCTACCATTTGAAGCGCCATAAATAGCGGCAACAACCATAAATACAGGTAACAAAATAGCTGACTTTGCAGTTGTGGCAGATATAAATAATGATAAAACAAGATTAATAACCAAAAAACTTAAAATAATAGATGATGAGTTTTTACCAAACTTAATAATAAACCAAAGCGCAAACCTTTTTGCAACACCTGTAGCAACCAGCATACTTGCCAAAACAAATGACATTATATTTAACCACATTACTTTATGCCCTAATTGCGCATAAGCTACCTTTTCTGAAAGAACGTGCGTTAGTACTAATGCTATTATTAATATTAATGAAGTTAGATAATTTGGAATTGCTTCCGTTATCCATAAAATTAATGAAGCAACAAATATAGCTAACATTGCTTTATTTGAAAAAATGAAATTTTGCAATCCAATAGTATTAAAATTTGATTTGGCATTTTCACTTAATACTGCTGTATCTATTTGCTCTAAAAAAGGAATTTTTACGACAAATAAAATTAGTACAAAAGAAATAATTGCCAACGGTGCACCAATAGACATCAAAAACTTTTCAAATTTAGATTTCTCTCTTTTAGGGAGTTTCTCCATTCGATAATTTTTCATATCTAAAACATCAAAACCATCTTTTAATATTGCGTTCATCTTCTATTATTTATAGTTCAAAAATAAAAATTTCTACTTCCAATCCTTATAAGGATTTTTCATTAACATAGAGTTAAAATAACGAACATCACCTGTTACTTCTTTTCCTAACCAAGTTGGTTTTTCAAAAGTAGTTTCTTCTGTTGGTAATTCTATCTCAGCAACAGTTAACCCATCATTTTCCCCATAAAATTCATCAACTTCAAAAAATAAATCATTAGTTGCTGGTACAATATAACGCGTTTTATCTATTACTCCGGGTTCACAAATAGCCATTAAATCTTTGGCATCACTTATGCTAATTTCTTTTTCAAATTCATATCTTGAAGCTCCACTTGCATTACCAATACCTTTTATTGTTAGGTACCCTTTATCTCCCTTAATACGAATTCTAACAGTTCTCTCAGGTACTGTTGAAAGGAAACCTTGTACAATTTTAGTTTCTTTTGAAACAAATTTTTTATAATCTTCTTTAACGAGAAATTTACGTTCTATTTCTTGATTTGCCATAATTTAATTTGCTAAAGGTTTATTTATCCAGCCTATTATTCTTTTAATAACTTGTAAATAATTTAAGTTTTCGTAATCTTCTAATTTACAATCTATTATTGTTTTTTTAATATCGTCTAACTCTGTTGATTCAGAATTAATGGTAATTACTTTTGCCCCATTAATTAGCACATTACCCACTTCACAAATGGTATTATTTACCATATATCCAAAACGTTGCTTGTGCACTTTAACACCTTGTAAATCATGATGCGCATCAATCATAGCCATAAACTCATCATACGTATAAGTATCTTGAGTTAAAACTGGCATTTCAACTTGAAATGCAGGAAAAACATCTTGCGTTAGAACTTCTTTTGAGATTGGAAATTCACCTTTCATTAAAGGATTCCATTGCTCTAAACCATCTACAGTTTGAACATAGGTTTTGATGTCCATTTTTCCATCTCTAATTTTGGTATTATTGATATCATTTGTTTTAGATAAAATATAAATTTCATCTGATTCTCGTTCCCATACTTTTTTTGGTACAGGTCCTGATAATCGTGCCATTAATTTAGCCGATTCGTCAAAATTTTGACCAAAAGTTCTAAACTCAAAACGCGGTTTAGATATTTCGCCTATTTTCATTGCTGGTTTTGACATAATATTGTTAGTTTTTAGTTTTATTTGGTGTATTACTCGGTTGGTTTTTTAAATACATATAATTTTGCTTCTGCATCACTTACTACATAAATTTTATTATTTGAAATTACAATTCCTTCTGCTTGAGTAACATTAATTGAATAACTCTTAATTACTTTTCCTGTAAGTGAACATTTGTTTATTGTTTTACTTTGATCGCTAACGATCCAAAGGTTGTTAGATGAACTTTCATAGAATATTCCTGAATAATCATTTGCAAAATCTAATTTATATGCTGCAATAACTGAAAAATCAGCTCTTAATCTAATTAGCAAGCCCGGATTTTTTTCATTTAAGATAAAAAAAGTATTGCTGTTAGCATCATACGAAACTCCTTCAATTCCACTATTTGCATCCTTATTCTCATAATTAATTGAATGTTTTAAAGATTCTCCAGTTACCATATTTAAAACAACAATTTCTTTAGTTCTTTCTTCTGCTAATAACAATTTGTTTTTAGTAAAAGAGGAAACTCCTTCTAAATCGTTCCCTTTATAACTAAAAGTTTGTAGAACATTACCCGTAATTGATAATTTGTACACTTGAGCCGTATTATCACTTACCGTATATAAAACAGTACCGGCACTATTAATTGCCAAACCCGAAGGTTCTAAAACATCAATTTTATAGGATGCTTCCAACTCTAGAGTATCATTATTGGAAATAATATCATTATTATTTTTACTGCAAGAAGTATTTATAATAATTCCTAAAAAAATAATTATTACTTTTTTTAATAGTAGCATTTTATAAATATTATCAGCTTACGACTTTCACCGTAAGCTGATTAAATACATTAATTATTGAACATTTAATACATTCCAAAGATTGGTATCTGCTTTAAAATCATCCGATTGATCTGTTGAACCTCCTCCTGGAGTATCATCTAAATACATAGATCCATCACTACCATAATAGTATTCAGCTGTTGCTGTTGCAATACGCACATAGAAACTCGTTTTATTACCAGTTTCACCAACTGCTAAACCATTATCTGCAACTTCATCTTTTAAATTAACTGTAACTCCAGTTTGGGTAAACGATGCATCATCTTCACCTTTTACTTTATTGGCTTTTACATAAACTGGTGCATCACCAACATCAAAATAGATTCTTGCCTCATCAATGTTTTCAGTACTTGTATAAGCTAAAACAACATTAATATCTGTTCCAGGAACTGGGTTTGAAGGAAAAACAACACTAGTTAATGGACCTGCAGTATAATTTACTGTTGTATTTACCACATCGGCGTACGTAATTGCTTCAATTGTATAACTTGGCCAAGTTGTACCTAAATCGTGATTAAAATCTCCACCATCTTCTTCAATCGGGTAATATGTTTTAGTACCGTCTAAATATTCTACTCTTAAGTAATAACTAACTACATCATCTGTATTTTGAGCTGGAATTACTCCTGAAAAAGTATCTCCATTTTTAGTTAAAACAACTTTTGTTTTATCATCATTAACATCATCTTGTAATTCTCCAGGTAGTAAATAATATAGTCTAATCTCATCAACTTGCTCTGGATAATAAGGTGTGGTTGTAAAAGTAACTACCCCTCTAAAACCTGCATTTTCTCCTTGGATATCTAATTCATTTAAACCTCCAGCTACTATAAATTCGGCTGGATTATTACTTCCGTCTTCAGGATAGTAAGAAACTTTTCCTGTTGTATCTGTAGCAACGACATAATAATTTACAATAGAACCTACATTTGATTTAGGAACTGAAGCTTTGTATTTGCCGCTTACTAATGCCATATCTATAGATTGAACGCCTCCATTTGCCAAATAAACTAATTTCACTGACGCAATTCCATCAGCATCCGAAGCGGTAACTTCGTAAACATCTATAAATTCTGTTAAAGGTTCAGCTATAAGAACAGGTGCGTTATTTACATTGCTGTTTGCAACTCCTTTTGAAGCACCTTGAACAACCCAAACATCTCCACCATCAATTTCTCTACCGTAAGTTAAACCTACTTGTGCTGCCATGTCTGGTGTAGTAATTTCATCTATTAACTCTCCATCTGCATTATACAGTGTAATTTTTTCTCCTCCAGATGATATTTTAAAATTAGTAGATACATTCGCTACATTTGAATCATCCGCATCAAATGATACATAACCACCTGCAGGAATTGTTAGTGCATCAATTGTCCATTCTTGGCTACTATCAGTTAATTTATAACCTGCTAAATTAACAGCTTCAGTTCCACCATTATAAAGTTCTATCCAGTCAGGAGAACCTGTTGACATAATTTCATTTAACTTCACTTCTGAAGTTGCTACATCGGGTGCATCTTGTTGAAATACTTCGTCTGTAGTACATCCTACCACACTAAATAGTGTTAATAGTAATCCTAATATTAAATATTTATTATTTTTCATTTTATACCGTTTTTTAAAATTCTATTATTTATTTTTTAGAAGTCTATTTCAATTCTCATTTGTAATTGACCATAATCATCTCCTGCATCACCTTCAGCATCTATAACTTCAGCATAATCTTTTGTTAAATTACCACTGCTATCATATCCTACATACAATTTGCTTTTTCCGTTAGCATATCTATCATGGTTTAAATATGAATAGTTAAGCATCAATTTCACATTTGAATTAAAATAATAATTCAATCCAAGTGTGTATGCATCTGCTCCACCACCATAAATACCAGCTACTTCATCATTAAGATCAATATAATCATATCTAAAAGCTAATTCTAATTCTCCTTTATCACTTCCTCTAGTAACTTGAGTAAACTCACCTTCATTTCTGTTATAATTATATTTTCCTCCTTTTAATAGTATTCCAGCTTGTGCATAAAAACCATTTAAGTTAACATCTGTAAAACCTTCAGTTCTTTGGATATCAGTATTGATATACTCAGATTGGAACATGATATTTTTATAAGCACCTGCCAACTCAACATTCCATAGAGTTCTGCTATCAACATTTAATATATCATCTGTATCTAAATATTTTTTTCTATTAATTGCAGAAATAGAACGTGTGCTAAACCTATAAGAATTTGGCACTTCTAAATCTGTTTTTGGTGTTCTATAAGAAGCTCCAAATCCAATATGCAGAAACTTTTCATTGTCAATAATAGGTCTAAATACAGCTCTACCGGTTAAAGAGTATCCTTCATCCATACCTTCTTTTTTATTAGCATCTTGTCCGAATTCTACTTCTTCAAATTCTCCTTGAGTGTTAAAGTGAATACCTCCAATGAACAAAAATTTCTCTTTCATATAATTAGCTTGAAATCCTAAATGACGAGAAGGAGAAAATTTAGAAGCTAGAGAACGCTCCATAAAAGTTACGTACCTAGATGTTGTAGTTGTTTCCATTGAAAATCCCTCTTTAAAATGACCACCTTTAATATTAAAATCACCAGCATCATTTGTATATTTAATATACATATCTTTCATTTCCGTAACTGCACCAGCAAAATCTAAATCTATTTCACCGTACCAATTTTTGTTTATTCTAGTTTTAACCGCAAAACGAGCTCGTCTAATAGTCATTCCATTTCCTATTGGATTATAGGTGTCGTTATCAAAGTAAATTCCACCATCAAAATATACTCTGTTGTCTAACCAAAATTTAATTCTTTTATCTTTAGATTCAAAAGATAAAATTCCATTTTGTGCTTGAGCACTTAGCTCTACAACATTTACTTTTTGTCCATACTGGTTGATAGTAACATTCTCTTCTTGAGCTGTCAATCCAATACTATAGAGGATTAAAGCCACTACTAATGTGTAAAATTTATTTTTCATTTCTATTTTAATTATTACTTATTATTATAATTTACTTATTAATTCAGTTAAGTTATCTTCTCTTTTTAGATGCATTTTTTTTCGAAGTCTATGTCTATTAACTTCTACACTTTTTGTAGAGATATTTAGAATAGACGACATTTCCTTTGAGCTTAAATTAAGTCTAACTAATGAACATAAACGTTGTTCATTATCAGTTAAATTAGGGTATCTGCTCAATAATCTGAAATAAAAATCTCTATTCAATTCGTTTACATAAATATTAAATCGTTCTCTATCTTTATCTAAACTAAGATTATCTACAATCAATGTTTTTAGGCGTACTAAATTTTCTTTTTGTTCTTCTGGTTTATCTATTATTTTATTTATTTTTGATTTTAATTTTTCAAGAATTCTGTTTTTATTTATAATATTTAAGGCAATATCCATTTGTTCCTTGCGCTTAAATCCAATTTCTTTTTCCAGCTTTAAATTATCATCATTTACTTTACTAAGTTCTCTTTTGAGTAATTTTTCTTGAGATTCGTAATTAATAATCAACTCATGGGATTGATCATCTTTCGATTTAATATTATTATGGTATATTTTTGTTGCGAGGAATACTATAATTACTAATAAAATAAAAATGATTGTATATAGTAACGGTTGGAATAAATGAATAGCTGATTCATGACCATTTCGTACGGATGTAATTATTGGTTCCAAACTATTTTTCACCTCTTCAAGTTTATTTTGAAAAACAGTTAATTTGAAAACATTATCCATAAAAAATAGCGATACAAAAGATACTAGTCCGGCTATTATTGGTGTTGAAATCCATCCAATTGAAATCTTTCCCAAAACCTTAAATTCAATTCCTTTCCCTCCTTTTATGAGGCCTATTCCCATAATTGCACCAACAATTGCTTGAGAACTTGATACTGGAACTAGTGGTATTTCAGGTAAACCAATACTTTGAACGGCATTTGATAACGTAGTTGAAGAAAATATAAATAATACCATTGAGTGTGCCAAAACAATAATCAACGCCGATTCTGCTGATAAATTCATTAAATCGTTACCAACTGTCATCATTACTTTTTTAGAATAAGTTACAATTCCAATTGCTATTGAAATACCACCTACAAGAAACAATAATTGAATACCATCTAAAGTGAAAAAGCCAAAATCAAGCTCAATAGTTGGTACTGAAGGTACAAATACACCAACTACATTTGCCACATTATTTGCCCCCAAACTATAAGCCCCAAAACCACCAATTATTAATAAAGCATATTTTAAATAAGCATCTCGTTTTATTAAGTGAATTTCACTTTTATTAAGGATTGCTTTAAGTAATAAATACAAAATAATGGCAAATATTCCACCTAATATAGGCCCAGCAATCCAGGTGCTTACAATTTTACCTAACACTTCCATATCTGTTGGGTTACCTGAATAAAAATTCCAACCAATAATAGCTCCAATAACGGCTTGTGAAGTTGAAACAGGTAATTTTAATTTTGTCATCCAAAAAACGGTAAGCCCAGCACATAAAGCAACTGTAAAAGCACCTCCAATTGCATTAACAGATCCTAGTTTTCCTAATGTATGTGAAGCTCCTGAACCCTGAAGAAGTGCTCCTAAAATTACAAATATAGAAGCGATGATTACTGCTGAACTAAACTTAACCATTTTAGAACCAACGGCTGAACCAAATATATTGGCTGCGTCGTTAGCTCCTAAAGACCATCCTAAAAATAAACCACTTGTTAAGAAAAATAAAAACATGTTTTAAGGTGGTTGATTACATTTTAATTTTAATTACTAGTGAGGATAACATTTTAGCTACCACTTCAGAGGCATCAGAAACTTCTTCTACATGCAATGTAAAATAACGTATGTGTATTTTCTCACTCAATTTTAAAAAGTCCATTTCTTTAAACAATCTACGCTTAATATTAGTAGCTAGTTTGTCTGTCTCACGCTCATAAAAAATAACCTTTTGTAGCTTATCTTTCACTAAATTTGGAGCAGTAAAAAAAACTCGAGCAGCAGAAATAACATTTTCAACAGATTTTACAGATAAAGAAACTAATCGCTTAAAATCATTCTTCAAGTCCTCCGGAAAATAAGGAGCTTCTACATCAAATTGACTTAGTACTTTTTTTGCCTTATCTATTATATCGTCTGTCTTTTCTAAGAGATTTAAAATATCACTTGAATAATTGGGCATTAACGAATACACATAAAAATCATTTTCAATCTTTCTAATAATTGAATCAGCATCACTTTCAAGTTTTTTAATTTTTCTTAAATTATTTTCAAACTCATCGGTTTCACCATCTAAATAATGATTCACACCCTGCTTAAAATTAAAATTTCCTTGTTCTACATTATTGAAGTATTCATCAATATTAATGATCACATTTTTTGAAGTCTTAAATATTTTTATCATCTCAAAAACTTTATGAAGTAAAATTAGCAACTATACACCTATGTAAATATGATATATATCACATTAAAAGTTTTAAAATAAATATGTAGTGTTTTAAAATATTTTATATATCTATTTTTTAGGGTTTTAAATGTATTTAGTAGCGTTTAATATACTTTTTAATAAGTACTTGTAGTGTTTATTTATAGTTTTTATGGTCACAATAAAACAGTATATAATTGATAATTATCTTAATAATTATATTTGATCACTTAATTTACTTTATAAATCTTGATGAAATATTTATGTAAAACTTAAGTTCGTAAGTGTTTTTTTAGACTAGTTATAGTTATCATTTTTTTAGTAAAGTTTATAAAATTAATTTAAAAATTTGTTCTAAATTATTTCTGTATTTAACCGTTCTTAGTTTTAATAAGTTTTTTATTCATGTGATATTTATCATACAAAATACCAACTAAACTTTATAATTTTAATTTATTATAATAAAAAAATTGTAAAAAATCAATTTAATAATTCTAGTTTTAAGTAAGTTAAAATCAAACCCCTTCTAATTGAATAGTTATTTTCATAAAATTAGCACTTTATCTAACTAGTAATAACACCCCAATATTTTGATTATTTGTAATTAAAATTAGGTGTTATTATGAAATTCACTTTATTAAGTATACTCCTAGTATTGTTTCTCACTTATCATGTATTTAGATATTTATATACTACAAGGTGGAACAAATTCATTATTCAATTTATCAATAAGGTACAACTAAAATATATAATATTATTCACCAAAAAATAATTATATGAAAGCTATAAGCTGTCCAAATTGCGGAAATAAATTAAATGAAGGAGCTCTCTTCTGTGGTACTTGTGGACAAAAAGTAATTCAACCTTCTAAAGAAATTAAAGCAAAAGCTAACCTTTGTCCAAAATGTAATACGCCATTTGAAAAAGATGAAAAATTTTGTGCCGAATGCGGAACACCTATAAATGAAAGTACACAAAAGAATGTGCCAATTAAGCAAAAAAAACAAGTTCAAAAGAGTACTCCACTGCCCATTTCTAAACAAAAATCTAATTCTACAACAAAAAGGAAAAAAGGAAGCATTCTAAAAACGTTAGGCAAAATTGTAGTAGGATTTATTGCCTTTGTTATAGTAGGTTCTATAATCCTCTATAATTTAGATGACGATTGGGAAGATACTACCAACTCACAAGACTCACAAGACTCACAAGAAGAAATAGTTGATTCTCCAAATGATGCCATTAATAATACAACTAAAAGAGATAAAGTAATAGATTCTAAAGACAAAAACAGTGCAGAACAATATCGTTATGGTATAGCTGTTCAACCAAATCAGTATAAAGCATTTGAACTATATAAAAAATTAGCTGATAAAGGAGATCTTAATGCAATGGTTCAACTTTCTGATTATTACGAGCAAGGAATATGGACAAAAAAAGATATTAAAAAAGCAAAAAAATTATTGATACAAGCTGCTGACAAGGGTTCATTAGCTGCTAAATGGCAGTTAGAATTTTTAGAAAGTGAAAAATAAACTAAAAAAATCATGAAAAAAATATATATACAAAGTCTTACTATTTTACTATCGTTACTAATTAGTAGTTTTTCCTATGCTCAAAAAAAAGGAGAGAATAAACCAAAGACATTTCAGAAAGAAACATTGGATGTAGTAGAAGCACATACAAAATCTGAGATTGTCAAGGCCATATCTACAGAATTAACAAGAGCTGCTATGAACAAAAACAATCGTGCGGTTGTTTCAAAAGCTACACAAGAATTATGGAAGTCTGTAAAACATATGACTAAAAAACAAACGAAAGATTTTTTATCGAGACTTTCAAAAATGTCAAGTTCTAACCTTTCAAAACTTGCTAAGATGTCTCCACGTCGACTAAATAGCTTTGCAGCTTCAGCTGTTGGAAAATTGAGTAAAAACACAAAAGTTTTAAGAAATATTATTGCTGGAGGTGGTGACTTAGTTGGAAATACGGCATTACAAGCAGCCTCTAAAATTGATGATGTAATAGCTAGTGGAGGAAAAGTATCTAAAGAATTAGTTAAGAAATTAAAGGATGCAGCAAATAACCTGCCCCCAGGAAGAGTAAAAGCTTTTCTTGATTATTTAAAACAGAAATCTGTAACAGATTGGAAAAACATCACCGATTTAGAAACTCCAGGTAATGGCCCTGGAGGTGTTGTGGGTGGTGTAATTGATGGAGTTTTTGTATTATATGATGCCTACGATATTTATTATAGTGATGATGAACCCGAAATTAAAGCCATTAATGCAACAAGCAAAGGTGTTGGTTATGTTGCAGGTGCAGTTGGAACTGGATTAGCAGGTGCAGCAGCAAACGCTACTGTAACAATAGCTGGAGGTTTTTTACCAGGATTAGTGATTGCTTTTACTGCAAATAGGGTTTCAACATTATATACAGAAATTGCTATGCTTCAAAAAGAACGTGAAGATGCAAAAAATGCCGTAGAGAATGAAAGAATTGGCAATGCAATACTCGTACGCCGTCAACTCGTTAATATCAGTAACAAAATAAAATCTGGGCAAATTAGAAACGCTAATTCTTTACTTATTAAACTAGATAAATTTATACTTAATAACAATATTGATAATCAAGATAAAATTTATGAATTACACTCAGAATTAGAAGAAAAAGCAGAAAAAGCAGAACGAAATGAACTTATTAATAACGTAATTAATAAAGCAAGGCATCCTTATCAAAAAGCAGCAAATTTATATAAAAAAGGTGTAGAATTACATATCGCCAAAATATACGCAGCTGAGGCACTCACTATTTTAAACAATAATTTAAAAATTTATCCTGAAATAGGGGGATTAACTGCAATCTCTAAAACTCAGCAACTCATTAGCTTAATTGACGAAAAAATTGCCAATGCAGCAGATTTTTCAATAACTAGAGTAGCTGCACCTGAGCGCGTATATGTAGGTCAATCTATTGATATCCCTGTTTTTGTAAACGGTGGTATTCCTTATTATAG
>NZ_JASFZF010000117.1:0-21573 GCF_046055765.1 Lutibacter sp.
AAAAAGTATTCCTCCAATTATCTTGGTTGGAATTGAAAATACTGAAAGAGGAAGAGATTTAACAGGTTATTCTGAATCGGATTATGATGCTCAATTTTGCCCACAAACAGACGGAGCAAAAAATTTCCGAGCATTTATTACAGAAGAGTTATTTAATGAAGTAAGCAAAAGATATAGAATTAAAAATAAAAAAGGAATTATTGGAGAATCATTAGCAGGGCTTTTTGTAATGGAGACATTTATGCAATATCCTGAATCCTTTAATTTTTACATAGCATTCGACCCTTCAATATGGTGGAATGACCATTATTTGGTGAGAAATGCAAATGACCTTCTAGGCAAATTTCCTGATAAAGATATAAAACTTTGGTTTGCTGGTTCAAGTGCCGAAGATATTTCACAATACACCAATGAATTAGTAAAAAAAATAGAAAATAAAACACCAAGTAAATTAAAATGGAAATATTCAAACGAGCCAAAAGAAAAGCATAATACAATATTTAGATCAACAAAAGAAAAGGCTTTAAAATGGATGTTAAAAGAATAAAACGAAATACCAACAATGGCTATAGTTAATATGTGTTTTGGTAGTTAACCTAAAGTGAAGTGCCTTGAACAAAGTCTGCAAAATATTCAACTTTACTTGTCTATTAATTAAAGAAAAAATTAAAAATTTAGCTAAGTGTAAAATCAAAAGGACAGTTCCTTAAAATCACGTACTAAACCTAACCGATGCTGAAATAAGTTTAGCATGACGATGTAATAATTGATGAGATTATTATATTAATTATTCCAATCTTTTTGTTCCTCTTTACTTAAAAAAGTCCATGCAACCACGCGTGTCACTTTATTGCCTTGATGCATCGGTATTGTTCTAATTTCCGTTGCTCCTAATTTTTGTAGGGAATCATACATTCCCTGAACATTTTCTTTTTTAGAAACCAGTGTACTGTACCAAAAACACTGAGTTTTATAATGAGAACTTTCATACAAATACGTATGAATAAATGCTTTTTCCCCTCCTTTGTACCATAATTCTTGTTGTTTTCCACTAAAATTTCTTGTTTTAGAATCATTTCCACCTCCTAAACCCTCTAATTTCCGTGCGTTTGCTTGCATGGCATCTTCCTGAGATTTGTAAAAAGGAGGATTACATATTGTAGCTGAAAATTTATCTGTTTCATTTAAAATACCTGTGAAAATATGTGTTGAATCTTTTTGTTGTTTAAGTTTTATGAAATCCGTTAAGTTGTTCTTTTTAATAATCTTTGTTGCTCTATCTAACGATTTTTTATCAATATCTGTTCCTACAAATCGCCAACTATATTCTGCATTTCCCAATAATGGATAAATACAATTTGCACCAGTTCCTATATCTAAAATTGAAATTGGTTCTGTTATTTCAGAGGATTTTAACACACCTGCTAAATGATGAATATAATCTACTCTACCTGGAATTGGCGGACATAAATTATCATCAGGGAAATCCCAAAAAGTAATATTATAATACTTAAATAATAATGCTGTATTTATTGCTTTTACAGCTTCAGGGTTTGAAAAATCTATTGTTTCCGTTCCGTATTTGTTAACAAATACAAATTGTATTAACTTAGGGTAAACTTCACATAAATCTTCAAAATTATAATCTTGTTGATGTATATTATTAGGATGAAGTGAACCTTGTTGCTTATGTGATTTTGTCATAATTTTAGAAAACTCAAAAGTACTACATTTTAAGTTTTAACATCATTTTATATTTACAAAAAGAATGAATGTTCATTTTGTAAATATATTTATATATATTTGCACCGAAATAACGAATCTATGGCAATTAGACAAAAATGTGATAAAAAGCGTGTTGCTTTATTAAAAGCAACACTTCACTTGGTAAATAACCAAGGTTTTCATCATGCACCGATGTCTAAAATTGCTGAAATGGCTGAAATGTCTCCAGCAACTATTTATATTTATTTTGAAAACAAACAAGATTTAATCAATCAGTTGTATTTAGAAATGAAAAGCACATTTAGCTCTTTTGCTTTTAAAAATTATAGTGAAGAACAATGTGTTAAAGAAAGTTTTAAAAAAGTTTGGTATAACATTGCTAATTTTAAATTAAACCACGAGAAAGAGTCAAATTTTTTATCACAATGTGATAATACCCCAATTATTGATGAAGAAATTAAACTCGAAGGCTTAAAGCATTTACAACCACTTCTTGATTTATGGGAAAGAGGAATACAAGAAGGTATTATAAAACCTATTTCACCTTATCTTTTGTATGCTTTTACCATTTACCCGTTAGCATTTTTAACAAAAAAACAATATAAAAATAGTTGCGAGTTAACTACTAATAAATTGATTGAAGCTTTTCAAGTTGCTTGGGATGGTATAAAAATATAAACGATGGGAAAAACTGCAATTATATTAGGAGCATCAGGCTTAACAGGTTCAATACTTTTAAATAAGTTATTGAAAGACGAGCGTTATAATACCATCAAATTATTTTCACGAAAAAAAATTGATTATGGAATTCCTGTTGCTGCAGCAACGCTAGCAAAAGAAAACAAAATAACTACTTTTTTAGTAGTTTCAGCATTGGGAGCAAATGTAAAAAGTGCTATTTTTTACAATAAAACTAAAGGTGAAATGGAGTTCGAAGTGTTACAACAAAACATAACAAATACCTATATTTTACAACCTTCAATTATTAGTGGCAACCGAAAAGAAACTAGAATTGGAGAAAAAATAGGCTTGATTCTTTTTAAATTATTTCAACCTTTATTCTTTGAAAAACTAAAAAAATACAGTATTACAAAAGCTAATGATATTGCACTATCCATGATAAGTTTAGCGAATTCAACAGCAACAGCAGTACAAATAATAACATCAGATAAAAGAAATTTTAAAAAATTATAACTAAAAGAATCAAAATATTATGGAATTATTAGATAAATTAAATTGGAGATACGCTGCAAAAGCAATGAACGGAGAAAAAGTATCTCAAGAAAAAATTGACAACATTATTGAGGCAGCACGTTTAGCTCCAACTTCAAGTGGATTACAACCTTTTGAAATAATTGTAATAAAAAATCAAGCTATTAAAGAAGAAATAAGACCTGTTTCTTGGAATCAATCAGTAATTACAGAGTGCTCTCATTTATTAGTGTTTGCTGCTTGGGATACCTATACTGAAAATAGAATTAACAAAATGTTTGATCTTGTAAATGAAGTTCGTGGATTTAAAAATGAAGGCTGGGAAAATTACCGTAAAATGTTATTGGGTATATACCCTCAAAAAGATGCTGAAGAAAACTTTAACCATGCAGCTAAACAAGCTTATATTGCTTTTAGTGCTGCTATTATTGCCGCTGCCTATGAAAATGTTGATACTACGCCCATTGAAGGGTTTGAGCCTGCCGAAGTTGATAAAATTTTAGGGTTAAGAGAAAAAGGATTAAGAAGTTGTGTAATGCTTCCTGTAGGTTATAGAAATGTAGAAAGCGATTGGTTAGTTAATCTTAAAAAAGTAAGAAAATCAACCAAAGATTTAGTAACCGTAATTGAGTAATTCATCAATAAAAAATAAAAAAATAGTAGTATGAATAATTTTCAATATAAAAATCCAACTAAAATATTATTTGGTAAAAATCAAATAGAAAATATTGTTCATGAAATTCCTGCAAATGCAAAAATATTATTGTTGTATGGAGGTGGGAGCATTAAAAAAAATGGGATTTATGAACAAGTAACAAAAGCACTCTTAAATTTTGAAGTTATTGAGTTTGGGGGAATTCCTGCAAACCCAGAATATACCATTTTAATGGATGCTTTAAAAATAATTAAAGAAGAAGATATTACATTTTTATTAGCTGTTGGTGGAGGTTCTGTAATTGATGGAACTAAATTTTTATCGGCTGCTACTTTATTTGAAGGTAAAACTCCTTGGGATATTTTATCAAAAAACATTAGAATTTTAAAAGGAATGCCATTTGGAACGGTACTAACATTACCCGCTACGGGTTCTGAAATGAATTCTGGAGCTGTCATTACTAGAAAAGAAACCCAAGAAAAATTTGCCATGGGTGGACCGGGATTATTCCCAATGTTTTCAATATTAGATCCTGAAGTCATAAAATCAATACCTCAACGTCAAATTGCAAATGGTTTAGCTGATGCCTTTACGCACGTTTTAGAACAATATATGACATATTCTGTTGGTGCTTTTCTTCAAGATCGTTTAGCTGAAAGTATTTTACAAACTTTAATAGAAGTTGCTCCAAAAATAATGAACGATACTTCAGATTATGAAGCGGCTTCTAATTTTATGTGGAGTTGTACTATGGCATTGAATGGATTAATTCAACAAGGCGTACCATCCGATTGGGCTATCCATATGATTGGTCATGAGTTAACTGCTTTATATGGAATAGACCATGCAAGAACTCTAGCAATTATTACTAAAAGTCATTACACATTGAATTTTGAAGATAAAAAAGAAAAATTAGCACAATATGCCGAGCGTGTTTGGAATATTTCTGAAGGAACTTTAGATAAAAAAGCCAAAGCCGGAATTGCAAAAACAACTGCATTTTTTCAATCTTTAGGTATTAAAACAAAACTTTCTGAATACACAACAGATTATAAAGGAACAGCTCAACTAATTTCAAAACGATTTGAAGAACGCGGTTGGAAAGGCATTGGTGAACGTGGAAAAGTAACTCCAAAAATTGTTGAAAAAATTATAGAAATGAGTTATTAAAAAAGTTATTCTTAAATTGAAAGAGAGACTTGTTTGAAAATAAAATTGTCGTCAACCTAAACTTGTTTCAGGTTCTCATAACCAATGAAAATCATTATGCTGAAATTCTAAAATAACACTTCGACAAGCTCAGTGTGACATTATTCAGAATGATGGAATTTAATAAATTTTCAAACAGTCTTCTTAAGAAATCGAAAATACTTCTTTAGTCTGTATTAAACATTTTAGAATCATTTCAATAGCCGTATCAATAGTTACTTTTTTAGTTCTAATAGAAAGTATTGCCATTCGAATTACAAACTTTCCTTTTATTTTAGTGGTGCTTAAAAAAACATCACCATTTTTATGAATAAACTCAATTAGTTTTTCATTAAAAACATTCTCATCAATTTCTTTTGAAGGATACCAAAAATAACTCACAGTTAAATCTGGTTGAGGGCCTAATTTAAAACCTATTTCGGTTAATTTATTTCTAAAATATGCTGTAAGCAATATTTTTTCATCAAAACTTGCTTTAAAAGGTTCTAATCCGTGAATTTGTAATGGCAACCACATTCTTAATCCTCTAAAATGTTTTGTTAATTCAGGAGAAACATCCGAAGGATTAATTTGCAAATCTGCTGATATTGCATCTTGCATATAATCAGCCGTGTAATGATGTGAATGAAAAACAGCTTCTTTATCTTTTATTAAAACGGCTCCAATTCCGTAGGGTAAAAATAATCCTTTATGCGGGTCTATAACTAGCGAATCTGCCAATTCAATTCCTTTAAAAAGATGTTTTCTATTTTCTGATAAAATAAAAAAACCACCATACGCACCATCAATATGATACCATAAATTATTTTCCTTTGCAATTTTTCCAATTACTGCCAACGGATCAATTGCACCAGTATCAGTAGTTCCTGCGGTAGCAATTACCATAAAAGGATTTAATCCTTTTTGTATATCATTTTGAACTTTTTTTTCTAATTTAACAGTATTAATTTTAGAAAATTCATCTAATTCTAAGGTGCTAATTTTAATATCTTCTAGTCCAATAATTCGAAGTGCTTTGCGAATACAATGATGTGCTTGCGGACTTAAATACAAAACACTTTTGGTTATTTTTTCGTTTTTAATTTTGTGTTTATCTCTGGCTGCCGTTAACGCAATTAAATTGGCTATTGAACCACCAGAAGTTAAATTTCCAATGGCTGTTTTTGGAAAACCAAAAATAGATTTCATCCAATTTAGTAACTCATTTTCTATAGTTACCGCACCTGGTGAAGCATAATACATTCCTGCATATTCATTGGTAACACTTGCTAAAAAATCACCAATAGCAGCGGTATAAATTCCACCACCTGGAATATATCCTAAATGTTTTCCTGAAGCTGGCTTAATACCTTTTAACACAACTTCTGAATTAAAATTAGACAATAATTCTTTTAAATCTTTCTTATTCTTTTGAATTGATAATTTTTCAATATTCGGATTCCCTTCAACATAAGCAGGATAATTTTCAATGTTTTTTAGAAAATTATTCACAAACTCTTGAATTTGAATATTTATATGTTCTCTTTCTTTAACAGAAGGATTTAGTTCTTGTGAAATTTTTTGTAAGTCTTCAATTTGAGTAATTAAACTATTCATACATTATTTTTTACCCGAAACAATAATAACAAATTCACCTTTAGGTGATTTTGTTGTGAAATACTCTATAAGTTCAGATACTGTTCCTCTAATTGTTTCTTCATATAATTTTGTCAATTCTCTAGAAACTGAAATTAGACGATTTTCTCCAAAATACTCAGAAAAATGAGTCAATGTTTTTAATAATTTATGAGGAGATTCGTAAAAAATCATCGTTCTAGTTTCTTCAGCTAAAAAAATCAAACGCGTTTGACGTCCTTTTTTTACAGGTAAAAAACCTTCAAACACAAATTTATCATTGGGTAAACCACTATTAACTAATGCCGGAACAAAAGCTGTTGCGCCAGGTAAACATTCAATTTCAATATTATTTTCTATGCAAGCACGCGTTAACAGAAAACCAGGATCGGAAATTGCAGGTGTACCAGCATCCGAAATTAATGCTATAGATTCTCCACTTTGTATGCGTTGAACAATGTTAGCAACTGTTTTATGCTCATTATGCATATGGTGACTATGCATGTGTGTAGCAATTTCAAAATGTTTCAGTAATTTACCACTTGTACGTGTGTCTTCAGCCAAAATTAAATCTACTTCTTTTAAAACTCTTATTGCTCTAAGCGTAATATCTTCTAAATTTCCAATAGGTGTTGGCACCAAGTAAAGTTTTGCCATATTATATATTTTCGAATGTTTCAACAGTTAAATTACTGATGACATTACCAGTATGTTTAATGGCTAAAGGTTCAAATAACAGTACGTGAACTTCTTCTTTTGCAATTGGTTTGTGCTCAACTCCTTTTGGGATAATAAATAATTCTCCTTCGTTTAACTCAACTGTTTTATCTCTAAATTCAATAATTAAACTCCCTTTCATAATGTAAAAAAGTTCGTCTTCATTTTCATGTGTATGCCAAATAAATTCACCTTTTAGCTTAGCAAGTAGTAATTGTTGTCCGTTTAGTTCTCCAATTTTTTTTGGAGTCCAATGTTCATTAAACAATTTGAATTTTTCGGAAATATTAATTGATTTCATTTTGCTAAAATACAAAGATTTTAGATAAATAAGCGAGCCTTCTTGAAGTCATCTTTTTTAAATAAAACTATTAAATCATTAAACTCAACGACCAATTTTTTTTCCTATAACATAAGAAATTACCAATAATATCATAAAAATAGTAGGAAAAGGATCAACTTCAGCAATCATAACATGTGCAAAAAATGCCAATATAAAATTGAAGAAAAACCCAGCATAAGCAAGCTCCTTCAGTAAGGACTTTTTATAAAATAAAATAACTAAAGCTCCCATAATTTTTGCTATAGCCAATGGATAAATCAAATATATAGGATAGCCATAGTTTACAAAGTATACTACTAATTTTTCATAATAGACCATATAAAAAAAACCAGTAATAATTAACAAACTAAACAGACTTATTGTTGATATCCAATACAGGTATTTATAATGAGGCATTGTACAGTTACTTTAAAAGATGTGATAAATCATTTCTTCAAATTTAAAGTTTTATTGGGAATTTTAAAAAATACTTTTAATTCTATTTATCTAACTACTATTTCATTAAATTTGCACTTTCTTTTTAAAAATTAAACAATGTTTAGAACACATACAAACGGAGAATTACGATTAGCAAATGTTGGTGAACAAGTTACCTTGGCTGGATGGGTGCAAAAAACACGCGATAAAGGTTTTATGGTTTGGATTGATTTGCGTGACCGTTATGGGATTACACAATTAATTTTTGATGAAGATAGAACGTCAAAAGAAATGATTGAAAGTGCCAAAAATTTAGGTCGTGAATTTGTAATTCAAGTAAAAGGTGAGGTTATAGAACGTTTATCTAAAAATAAAAATATTGAAACAGGTGCAATTGAAATATTAGTGAAAGAACTCACTGTTTTAAATGAATCTATTACTCCTCCTTTTACTATTGAAGACGTAACTGATGGTGGTGATGAGTTAAGAATGAAATATCGTTATTTAGATATTAGAAGAAATCCCATAAAAAACAATCTAATATTTCGTCATAAAGTAGCAATGGAAGTTCGTAAATACCTTTCCGATAAAGGGTTTATTGAAATTGAAACGCCTGTTTTAATTAAATCTACTCCTGAGGGTGCTCGTGATTTTGTAGTGCCAAGCAGAATGAATGAAGGTCAGTTTTATGCCTTACCTCAATCACCTCAAACTTTCAAGCAATTACTAATGGTTGGTGGAATGGATAAGTATTTTCAAATTGTAAAATGCTTTAGAGATGAAGATTTACGTGCTGATAGACAACCAGAATTCACTCAAATTGATTGTGAAATGGCATTTGTTGAGCAAGAAGATATTTTGAATAGATTTGAAGGACTAACACGTCATTTATTAAAAGAAATTAATGGTGTTAACGTTGCTAAATTTCCAAGAATGACCTATGACGAAGCGATGAAAAAATACGGGAACGATAAACCCGATATTAGATTTGGAATGGAGTTTAGCGAACTAAATGAAGTTGCACAACACAAAGAATTTGGTGTTTTTAACAATGCTGAATTAGTGGTTGGTATTGCGGTTCCTAATGGAAGTACTTATACGAGAAAAGAAATAGATAAATTAATTGAATGGATAAAACGTCCTCAAGTGGGTGCTTCAGGAATGGTGTATGTAAAATGTAATGAAGATGGTACTTTTAAATCTTCAGTTGATAAATTTTATGACCAAGAAGATTTAGCAAAATGGGCCGAAATTACAGGAGCTGATAAAGGAGATTTAATTTGTATTTTGTCTGGAAAATCAGATAAAGTGAGAACTCAATTAAGTGCCTTACGTATGGAAATGGCAGAGCGTTTAGGATTAAGAAATCCTAAAGAATTTGCACCGCTTTGGGTTGTTGATTTTCCACTATTAGAATGGAATGAAGAAACCAATCGTTATCATGCAATGCATCATCCGTTTACATCACCTAAACCAGAAGATATGAAATTGTTAGATTCTAACCCTGGAAAAGTAAGGGCTAATGCGTATGATATGGTTTTAAATGGAAATGAAATTGGTGGTGGTTCTATTAGAATTCATGATAAAGAAACACAAGCTTTAATGTTTAATCATTTAGGATTTACTCCTGAAGAAGCAAAAGAGCAATTTGGATTTTTAATGAATGCTTTTGAATATGGTGCACCTCCACACGGTGGTTTAGCTTTTGGATTGGATAGATTAGTAGCTATTTTAGGAGGACAAGAAACTATTCGAGATTTTATAGCGTTCCCTAAAAATAATAGCGGTAGAGATATTATGATTGATGCTCCTTCTAAAATTGATAAAACTCAATTAAAAGAATTAAAATTGAAATTAGATTTATAATCTTAAATTTATAGTATGGGAGTTAAAATTCATAAAAAATTAAATGAGTTAGCTGCTACAGCTATTTGTGGTAATGATATTAGCTCATCTGTATTATATGTTTCAGCTTTAGCAATTGCCTTTGCTGGACAATATGCTTGGATTACTTTACTAATTGTATCTGTAGTATTATTTCTTTTCAGAAAGATTTATGGTGAAGTTGTTGGTGCTTTACCTTTAAATGGAGGTGCTTACAATGCACTATTAAATACAACAAGTAAAAGCATGGCTTCTTTTGCAGCTACTTTAACCTTGTTATCTTATATGGCAACTGCTGTAATTTCAGCAAATGAAGCTATCCATTATTTACATCACTTAATTCCAATGATGCCAATAATTATTGCTACCATTGTTTTGTTAGGTGTTTTTGCTGCTTTAGCTATTGGTGGAATTACAGAATCGGCAAAAGTAGCTATTGGAATATTTTTATTCCATTTATCATCGTTATTTATTTTAAGTGGATTTATTATTTATTATTTGGTAACTTCTAATGGTATTCAATTATTTTTAGAAAATTGGCATTTTTCCGGAGGAGAAGGAAGTGTTACAAATGCAATATTTTTCGGTTTTGCAGCTTCTATGTTAGGTGTTTCAGGATTTGAAAGTTCGGCTAATTTTGTTGAAGAACAAGAAAAAGGTGTTTTCCCTAAAACACTGAAAAATATGTGGTCTATTGTAAGTATTATTAATCCTTTGATGGCTGTATTTGCATTGGCTTTATTTGCTATTCCTGTATTACAAAGTGCCGAATATCAAAATACATTGTTAGTTGAAATGGGGAAACATGTTGGAGGAGAATGGGTTGCAACCTTAATTTCTATTGATGCATTTTTAGTATTAAGCGGGGCAGTACTTACAAGTTTTGTTGGTGTTTCTGGTTTACTAGAACGAATGACTTTAGATAGAATTTTACCTCAATTTTTCTTAAAAAAGAATAAAAAAGGAAGTTCGTATAGAATTATCTTAATGTTTTTCTTTTTATCGGTTTCAGTATTGTTAATTACCAACGGAAATGTAAAGTTATTAGCAGGTGTTTATACCATTTCATTTTTATCTGTAATGATTTTATTTGGAGTAGGTAATATTTTATTAAAAGTAAAAAGAAGTAAATTACCTCGTCCAGAAAAAGCATCATGGATTTCTGTTTTATTTGCCATACTGGCTGTTGGAATAGCTTTATTAGGAAATTTAACCATGATTCCAAAAGATGGTTTACCTAGTAATTTAACTATATTTTTAGATTACTTTGTACCAACAATTATTTTTATTATAATCATGTTAAATAGAACAGTTTTATTAACTTTTTTATTAAACTTAATTCATACAATTTTTGATCCGGTACGTAATGTAGTATTGAAAACTGACAAGCAAATATTAAGTATCATAAATAAAATAAATTCTCAGGAATTTGTATTTTTTACCAAAGGAGATAAAATAGCAACACTTAATAAAGTGATGCTTTATATTTTAAAAAATGAACATACTAAAAAAATAAAAATTGTTCTTGCTCTAGAAAAAGGACAAAGTGAGCCCCCAAATTTATCACAAGAAATAGATTTTTTAGATCGTGAATATCCTGAAATAGCTATTGAATTTTTAACAGTTCAAGGTAAATTTAGTCCTAAACTAATTAGAGAACTTTCTAAAAAATGGGATATTCCAATCAACTTTATGTTTATTGGATCGCCTAGCGATAAATTCCCTTATAAAATTGAAGAATTGGGTGGCGTTCGATTAATTATTTAATAAATGGGAGAGCGAAACCTCTTCCACTATTTTTAATTACAAATTTGATTGGTGTCAGCCAAAAAAATATAATTCAAAATGTAATACTAAAGAAAAGTACTATAAAAACAGCTCTAAATTAGTAGCTTAATCCCTTTATTTTGATACTTTTGCATACTTATTTTTATTAAAAAAAATGTCCACTCGTTCAAAAATTTTATTTCGTAAATTTTTAAAATGGAGATATATGAATATCTCTAATAAGCAATTTACACATATTGCAAGTACAATTATTGGTTTATTAGCAGGGCTTGGAGCTGTAATTTTAAAAAACTTCACACACTTTATTCAGCATTTACTTGAGGGTAAATTTATAAAAGATCTACATCAAGCCTTTTATTTTATATTTCCTATAATTGGTCTATTAATTGTAATTCTGTTCATAAAATATGTAGTTAAGAAAAAAATAGGACACGGTATTCCTTCTACCCTTTATGCAATTTCAAAACAAAAAGGAATTATGCCCAGCCATCAAATGTGGGCTTCTATTATTACAGCTCCATTAACCGTTGGTTTTGGTGGTTCAGTTGGATTGGAAGGGCCAACAGTTGCCACAGGTGCAGCTTTAGGTTCTAATTTTGCTCGTTTTTTTCATTTAAACCAAACTACAAGAACCTTACTTATTGGTGCTGCAGCTGCAGGAGCAATGTCATCTATCTTTAAAGCTCCTATTGCTGCTATAGTTTTTGCTGTTGAAATTTTTAGCTTAGAACTAACTTTAGCTTCTATGATTCCTTTATTACTTGCTTCTATAACAGCAGTATTAACTTCTTATTTCTTTTTAGGAGATGATGTGTTACTTCACTTTCAATTACAAGAAAAATTTTTATTAAAGGATGTCCTTTTCTATGTTTTATTAGGTGTTTTTACTGCGGGAATTTCCATTTACTTTAGTAAAGTTTATTTTTTTATAAGTGATTATTTTAAAAAATTTAAAAACCCCTATAAACGCTTATTAATAGGGGGGTTGCTTATTGGCGTTATTGTATTTTTAATTCCACCATTGTTTGGTGAAGGATATGAAACTATTAATAATATTTTAAAAGGGAATGTTGGAAATATTATTATGAATAATATTTTTAATATTAGAATTGGAAGTATTTGGTCTATTATAGTACTTTTAGCAGTACTCGTGATTTTTAAAGTGGTTGCAATGTCACTTACTTTTAGTGCTGGTGGTATTGGTGGCGTTTTTGCACCAACCTTATTTACGGGAAGTATTACAGGGTTTGTTTTTGCTATGATTATTAATTATAGTAATATTTTACAACATCAACTTTCGCTTACTAATTTTGCTATGGTTGGAATGGCGGGTTTAATGGCGGGTGTATTACAGGCACCGTTAACAGCAATTTTTTTAATTGCTGAAATTACTGGAGGTTATGAACTTTTTATTCCTTTAATGATTGTTGCTTCCATATCTTTTATAATAACAAAAATATTTATACCTCATAATATATATGCACATGAATTGGCTAAAAAAGGTGAACTTATTACCCATAATAAAGATAAAAACGTTTTAATGTTATTAGATTTAGATAAGTTAATTGAAACTAATTTTATATTATTATATCCTGAAATGAGTTTAGGTGATGTAGTTACAAATGCGGTAGCAAAATCTTCCCGTAATCATTTTCCTGTGATAAATAATGATAAAGAATTTTTAGGGGTACTTACTATTAATGATATACGAAGTATTATGTTTGATAAAAATTTATATGAAAAAGTTAAAGTAAGGTCTTTAATGCACGATGGTTCAGATATCATTTACTACGAAAAAGATTCTGCTGAAGAAATCCTAAATAAATTTAAAAGAACAGGAGCATGGAATTTAGTAGTTTTAAAAGAAGGTAAATATTTTGGGTTCATGTCAAAATCTCGATTATTAACTGCCTACCGAAGAAAACTTATTGATGTTACTGCTTAATTCTTATTCAAAAATTTAACAACTTTATCAGGGAAATCGGTAAAAACACCATCAATATTTGCTTCATATAAAGCTACATTTAACAATTCATCAAAAGAACTAAAATCACCTAATTGATCAGCTCTAAATGTGTATGCGTGGACTTTTAAATGAAGTTGATGTGCATTAGAAACCAAATTAGAGATTTGCCAAGTTCCATCCTTATTTTTCCCAATTATAATTTGTTGAATCCAAGGCCCAATACCATCTGCATATTTAGAAAATTCTTCTAATCTTGTTTCTTCTTCTTTAAATTCCATTAATTGTACTAAAAAAAGTTCACTTTTAAGTTCTGTTCTAATTCGTTTCAATTCATTTGCATCAAAACATTGTAAAATACAACGATCCTTTTTGTTTTTATAACCATATTTAGTCAATATATTCAACACTATTTTTGAAATGTCTTTTCCTTCTTTTAAATGAAAAACAGGGTCTTTAATTTCAGGGTAAATTCCAATATTTTTTCCTGTACTTTTGTTTAAACCTTGAATTAATTCTATTTCTTCTTGTAATGAATGTAATTTAAAACTAGACTTGCCCAATGGAAATCTGTTTGGATAAATTGCTTTATTTGTTAACGGATCAAATCGTTCAGAAACATTTAACTGTTTTAACTCTTCAAAAGTAAAATCAATGACATAATAACGATTGTCTTCTCGTTTTCTATTTGAAAATTGTATTGCTACATCCGTAACTGTTTCTAAATGAATATCGTGTATTACTATAGGTACATTATCTTTACTCAGTACAATATCTTGTTCTAAAAAATCTGCTCCCATGGCATACGCCATCGTTTTTGCAGGTAACGTATGTTCCGGTAAATAACCTGATGCGCCACGATGTGCAATCACTATTTTTTCGGCTTTTGGTTGCGCTATTTTTATTTCATTTGTTTGACACCCAATAAAAGTTAAAGTTAAAATTACTACTGAAAATTTGGACATATTATAAGTTTAAAAACGGTTTAAATATATTACTTTTTGTAGTTTTACAGCTAATTTACAAAAATCTATTTATGAAATTTGTGTTAATTACTATTTTGGTGTTGGCAATAGGAATGTTAACCTATGGTTTTTATATAAAATCTAACGGTGATCTTAATGGTGAAATTATAGTTGGTTTAAGTGTATTAATAATTGCATTTGTTTTTATGCCTTTATTTATTTACCACCGATATAAAAATAAAAAAATGAGTGATTTTACCTTTGATAAGTTCAGAAAAAACCTTGAAGAAAGAAGTAAGAGTGAACGGAAATAAACGTTTAAATTATTAATTTAAATTTCTCTTTTCAATAAAAAACTTTTTTAAAAGTAGCCCACATTCATCTTTTAAAACCCCTCCAATAACTTCAGTTTTAGGGTGTAATGTTGTTTTTAAATTTAAAAAACCTCTTTTTTCTTCCGAAGCTCCATATATAATTTTACCTAATTGCGCCCAATAACTTGCACCTGCACACATTTGACATGGCTCTAAAGTTACATACAACGTGCATTCTTTTAAATATTTACCACCTAAAAAATCGGCTGCAGCAGTAAAAGCTTGCATTTCAGCATGGGCAGTTACATCATTCAATGTTTCTGTTAAATTATGAGCTCTTGCTATAATTTGATTATTCATTACGATCACTGCTCCAACCGGTACTTCATTTTTATTAAATGCTTGTTGTGCTTCTTGCAAAGCTCGTTTCATAAAATAAGTATCATCAAAAGGATTTATCATATTTCAAAAGTAATTATTTTAATATTAGGAATAATTTAAATATTGTAATTTTGTGTTGAATGAACCGAGCACTACAAATTTTGATACCTATAAAAATTATGAATAGCGAACACCATCTGTTACCTATAAAAAATAAAGTTTGAACAGATGAAAACAACCTTGTTACAACATATTAATACTCCGAAAGATTTACGTAAACTTTCTAAAAATCAACTTCCAAAAGTTGCTAAAGAATTACGCGAATTTATTATTGATGTGGTTGCTACAAAAGAAGGTCATTTAGGTGCAAGTTTAGGTGTAGTTGAATTAACTATTGCAATTCATTATGTTTTTGACACACCAAATGATTTATTAATTTGGGATGTTGGACATCAAGCTTACGGACATAAAATTTTAACTGAAAGAAGAACCATTTTTCATACAAATAGACAATTAGGCGGTATTTCAGGATTTCCTAACAGAAAAGAAAGTGTTTACGATGCTTTTGGGACAGGACATTCTTCAACTTCAATTTCAGCAGCTTTAGGAATGGCAATTGCTTCAAAAATAAAAGGTGATTTTAAAAAACAACATATTGCCGTAATTGGTGATGCTTCAATTGCAAGTGGAATGGCTTTTGAAGGCTTAAATCATGCAGGAGTTACAGATGCTAATTTGTTGATAATTTTAAATGACAATACTATGGGAATTGACCCAAGTGTTGGCGCTCTAAAAAAATATTTTACCAAGGTAAAAGCCGGAAAAAAAGTTCGAAAAAATAATATTATTGAAGCTTTAAACTTTAATTATTCTGGTCCAATAGACGGGCATAATATTAATAAAATTATTACTGAATTAGAACGATTAAAATCTGTTGAAGGGCCAAAGTTTTTACATATAATTACTACTAAAGGTAAAGGTTTACAAAAAGCAGAAGAAGATCAAGTTACCTACCACGCTCCTGGTAAATTTGATAAAATTACTGGTGAGAGAATTGCAAATACTATTGAGAATCAGCCTCCAAAATTTCAAGACGTTTTTGGAGAAACTATTGTTGAATTAGCTAAAAAAAATGATAAAATAGTAGGAATAACTCCTGCTATGCCAACAGGAAGTTCGTTAAAATTAATGTTAAATGATTTACCCGAAAGGGCTTTTGATGTTGGTATTGCCGAACAACACGCAGTAACATTAGCTGCTGGGATGGCAACACAAAGTTTAATTCCTTTTTGTGCAATTTACTCTACTTTTTTACAACGTGCTTATGATCAAATAATTCACGATGTAGCTTTACAAAATTTACCTGTAGTTTTTTGTATTGATAGAGCTGGAATTGTAGGTGAAGATGGCGCAACGCATCACGGAGTTTTTGACATAGCCTATTTACGTTGCATTCCTAATTTAGTAATTTTTGCTCCTTTAAATGAAATTGAATTACGTAATATTATGTACACAGCTCAATTAGGAATTGATTTTCCTTTAGCAATTCGTTACCCAAGAGGACGGGGAACTATTTTTGATTGGAAACAACCTTTTTCAACTATTGAAATTGGTAAAGGTGAAGTTATTTCAGAAGGAGATAAAATAGCTATTTTAAGTATTGGAACTATTGGAAATACCATTATTGAACTTCAAAAAGAATTGCCTTCAAACAAAGCTGCTCATTACAATATGCGATTTGTAAAACCTTTAGATGAAGAATTATTACACTCTATTTTTAAAAAATTCTATACAATAATTACGATTGAAGATGGTGCAATTATAGGTGGTTTTGGAAGTGCTATTTTAGAATTTGCTTCTAACCATAACTATAAAAATAATTCAATAAAACAATTAGGAATTCCTGACAATTTTATTGAACACGGTAAAATAAATGAACTTTTTGAGAGTATTCATTTATCAAAAGAATACATTAAAAAATTCATTTTACAATTGCTACCTTAAACAAAGAAATTTAATTATTTAATAATAAGTTTTTTGCTTCCTTGCAGGTTATCTGTACTCAATTTTAATATGTAAATTCCTGAAGTTAAATTTTGAGCATTAATATGCTCTACATTTCCACTGTTAAAATTTAACTCTTGCATAAATACTTTTTGACCTGTAATTGAATACATTTCTACACTGGTTTTTCCTATTCCTTTTGAAGAAGAAATAGAAAAATCACCATTTGAAATAGTTGGATATACAGAAATTCCTGTTTTCTCAAAAAAGTAATTATCAATAGCTAAAGCTGCGTCAATTGTAATATTAACTTGTTGATTTGGTAAAAATCCACCAGTTGCATTTGTTATATCAACTTTAAATGAATCAACTGTAGAAACTCCACTCGAATTTACATAAGTTACTTTTGAAGTATTAATATCTGCTTGTGTAAATGTTTCACCTAAAGTTAAAGCAACATTATTTAACCTTACTTCACCAACTGTTGGTAATACAGCCAACATATAAACTTGTTCACTAGCGATAGAGCCCACACTGGTTGCTTCTGTTTCTGCCTGTATCAAAGTATATGAACCATTAGCTCCTACTGTAATTGGACTATTTGTAAAGGTTGAATTTGTAATTGTTTGGGTTTGGCAAATTTCTATAGACCAACTATTAATGGTTCCTGTATCTACATTATAATAATCTAGTACTTTTAAAGTCCAGTCTCCAAGAGAAGATTTTCCATTAAAACCAGACAAAAGATTTGTTGGAATATTTGTTCCCGTTACTGGGGTATCACAAGTAATTGTTGCTGCAGCTGCATCATCATAGGTAGCAGAAATATCATTTTCACCATTACACTCTCTATCAAATAATACTATTTCTGTTGCATCAGGGGCAATTACTGAAATTACTAAATCTTGAATATATGTATGACTTATATTAATAGTAACATTAATATCACTAACCGTAATATCATCTGCTACAGTAATAATTGATTCTGCTGCTGCACCAGCCGTATTTGCTCCTATTCCATCAGGAATAGCCATACTTGTATTATTTGTTAATGTATTACATGTAATTGCTGTTTGAAATTTTTGAGTTGCAGAATAATCCCCATTTGCACAACTATTTATTGCTCTAACCTTCCAATAATATATTGTCCCATAATTTAAGTTTAAAGTACTTGTATATGAATTAGTAACTACATTGGCTGTTTCTATAATTGTATTAAAGCCTGCATCTGTAGCAATGTCAATATCATAAGATGTAGCATTTGTATCTGCATTCCAGTCAAAAACAAGACTAGAAATAGCAATTCCTGTAGCTTCATTTACTGGAGCTGTTGCAGTTAAAATTCCAAAGTTTGAATCTACTACTTTTAAAACTACATCTGTAGAATACGTATCATTTCCTGTTCCAATTACTGTGATGGTATATTCTCCTGTTGCAACTGCTCCAATGTTTCCAACAGTCATTGTAAATGTTCCTGTTGCATTTAATGATGTTGGACTAAAAGTTATAGAAACTCCTGCAGGTTCTCCTGTAGTAGAAAAAGTGGTAGCTGTATTATAGGATGGTGTTGCTGTAAAGTCAAATGTAAAAACTGCATCATTTGGTGTGCAAGTTGATACTGTACTACTTTGAGCTGTGAATGAAAAATCTGTACCTGTAAATTGCCCAGTAAAAACACCTCTTCCAAATGTGGTTGCTAAAATACTATTATCTGAGGTTCGTACATCCAAATCTACTACTTTAACATCCATCATCCCATTTTGAGAACTAACCCAAGTTGGTGAAGCATTATCAAAATTACTGGTAGACCAAATCCCTAAGTCTGTACCAATAATTACTTCATTTAACGCTAACGGATTTTGTAAAATACATTTTACAGGCATATCAGGTAAATCTCCTTCTTTACTTATCCAATTAGTTCCACCATCAGCAGAGTACCAAACACTGGTAACACCATAATTATGAAATGTCACAAAAATATCATTTTCAGTTGCTCCAAATTCAACTGCTGAGACACTACCAACAAATGATCCTCCTGAAATATCTGCCCAAGTTGGCGTTGCTTCTGCAGTTGTTAATTTTAATAATTTACTATCATCTGTACCAACAAGCAAAGTTGTACTAGTTGTTGTGTATGGTGATACTTTAAATGCTGTAGGGGAACCTGTTAATAAAGCATGTGTTAATTGTAATTTTGTTGCACTAGCGCTACCTAAAGTGTATCTATTTATTTGTTTTGTAGCTCCAGCAGACCCATTAGAATACATAATATTTAAATTATGATCTAATCCTGCAGGATTAATAAAATCACCCTCAGTTGAGCCATTATCTATAGAATATCCACCACCCGAATAAGGTAAATCATAATAATAATGTGTATTATACACATAAGAAACAATCATATAATCACCATCTTTATCTATAGTACTATACGCACCATCTCCTCCAAATACATCAACACTTGAGTTGGTTCCAGAAGAAGCACCATTTATAAAATGAGAACCATTGTCTTGCGCTCCTGCTATAATTAATTCGTTTGCAGTATCAGGCCCATAACCACCGTAATAAAACTGCGTTACGTTGTATTCTGTATTCATAACGGCAAAAACATCATTCGTCTCAGCAGTTGATAAACTAGAAGCATAATAAATACCTCCATCACAACCAATAACAGCTTCATTATTACCACCAACTCCAGATCTAAATGTAAAAGCATGTTGATCTGCATGAACTATTGAGCAAGTAAGTGCCGCTAAATTATTATTATTAGACCATTTAGAAATTTGAGACCAATTTGAACCACTATCTTGCGATCTAAATAAATCAATACCTCCAACATACACAATAGCATCGTTTGTTGGATCAACCTCAATTACTAAATCATAAAAATCTTGACCACGTGTAAAATCGGTATTTGGAACACCTGTATCAGCATCAGCAGGTGTAGTTAACTCTGTGGTATTTGAAAACGCATCTGTTGTTACAAAAATGTGTGGATCTGTACCATCACCTTCTGTTAAAGCGTATATTTTATTAGCGTCTGTTGAAGAAACTGCTATTTCAACCCTATCAGATGTTGTTAATGTAGTTACTTGAGTCCAAGTAGCCCCATCCGTAGAACTAAATACTTTACCTCCACCATCTGAAGTCCCTGGAGTTCTAATAGAACCAAACCATAATGTATTATCTGCTGAAATTTCAAAATCGTTAGGGATTGTATAATAACTACTTCCTGGTGTTAATTCTAAATTTGAAGCTTCCATTCTACTCCAACTTACTCCATCATCATTAGATTTATATAAACCTGCGTTTTGAAAACCTAACCAATTTGTTGGGTTTGCATCTCCATACACATGAGTTCCTATACCAATAAATAATTCTGTAGAACCTACATTGTCCCAAGCTACAATATCATTAATAAAAAATATCCCGGCAAAATCAGTCCCAGATGTTCCACCACCAGCTAATTGCACAGGTACATTTACCCAGTTTGCACCTCCATCAGTTGTTTTGTAAACTCCATTCCCAACTGCAGCTCCAAACGTATATTGTTCGCCGGTTCCCATATACCAAGTATTAGAATTGTTTGGATCTACAGTAATACACGATATATTCATATTTCCTGGTACTCCTGAAACTTGTGTCCAAACTGAACCAGAATTTGTAATATCATCATTTACCCATAAACCACCACTTACTCCACCAGCAAAAACTCTTTTATTAGTAACATCATTTGGATCAAATAAAACAACTCGAGTTCTTCCTCCAACATTATTAGGCCCTCTTTCTTCCCAAGCATTATCAACTGCATCTCCAGGTGCTCTTGAAGCTAAAGATTTGTCATGTAATCTTTTTTGAAGTGACAATACTTTATATGGTTCTGGTTTCCCTGTCGCTGGGTTCATAGTTAATTCCCATTCTCGCTCATAATATTTATTAGGCGGTAATCCTTGAGATTTACGCTGCTCTTTAGTAAGTTTTAATGTTTTTTTAAATGGACTATTCTCTAAATATTTAGCATATTGTTCTCTTTTTTCTTTAGCTTTTTCATTCCTAACTACCTCTAAACCAGCATCATTATATTTTACAAAAAAATATAATGAACTAAATGCTACTACAAATAATAGCAAAAATTTTATATAGTACTTTTTGGGCTTCATATATATAAAAGTATCTTTTAACATTTTAACATTTTAATATCAAGTAAATTATTTAAAACGAAAGGTCTATAGTTAAAGAAGATAGCAAAGTAAATTACCACCCTTTTAGTTATATTTTGTTAAATATTTATCAGTCCGTTATAAAGTTCCAAATTTGCCCAATAGTTTGTCCACCTTGTCCATCTTTAACAACTACTTTCCAATAATAAGTTGTTGATGCTG
>NZ_JASFZF010000118.1:0-35808 GCF_046055765.1 Lutibacter sp.
TAAACCGAAAAATTAATAAATTAACTATTACACAATGAAAAGAGTATTTACTATCCTTGCAATTACAGGATTATTGTTATTTGGAGCAGCACCTAAAGCTATAGCGCAGGATGCAGCTAAAACTGAACAAGTTGCAGATGCAACAGAATCTAAAACATTTCACCAAGAATTAAAACAACGTTTTATTGAAGGTGGCCCTTTCTTTATGGGAATTGTATTAGTAGCCTTAATTTTAGGTTTAGCTATTGCAATTGAAAGAATTATCTATTTGAATATGGCTACAACTAACACTAAGAAATTAGTAAATAAAGTTGATGAAGCTTTACAATCTGGTGGAGTAGAAGCAGCAAAAGAAGTTTGTAGAAATACAAAAGGACCTGTTGCCTCAATTTTTTATCAAGGTTTAGATAGGATGGATGAAGGTATTGATAACGTTGAAAAAGCAGTTGTTGGTTATGGTGGAGTTCAAATGGGATTATTAGAGAAAAATATTTCTTGGTTATCATTATTTATTGCATTAGCACCAATGCTTGGTTTCATGGGAACTGTAATTGGTATGATTGGAGCGTTTGACTCTATTCAAGCTGCGGGTGATATTTCTCCAACAGTTGTTGCAGGTGGTATTAAAGTAGCATTATTAACAACCGTATTTGGTTTAGTTGTTGCAATTATTCTTCAGGTTTTTTATAATTATATTATTTCTAAAGTAGATAGTATTGTAAATAATATGGAAGATGCTTCAATTTCACTTATAGACCTTTTAGTTAGACACAAAAAATAATAGTAATTATGAATCAGAAATTATCAAAAATATTGACATTAGTCGCAGGGCTAATTGGGTTGATAGGTTTCTTTTTCTTCATCAGAATTTTGATTGAAGGGGATGAAGCTCTTAAAATTGATGCGGATCTACAGAGTAGTATTTTGTCTCCATTTATTTCATTTTCAATTTTTATATTAGTTATAACAGCCATTATTTCAGTTGTGTTTTCAGTTTTGAATATGATTAAACATCCAGAAGCTTTAAAAAGAACTTTAATGGGGGTTGGGATTTTACTTGTATTTTTAGTTATAGCTTATTCTTTAGCAGATGATGGCGCAGTTATGTCTATGGGTAAAGTATTGAAAGATGGAGAAGCAGGTAGTGTCTCAAAATGGGTAAGCACAGGAATAAACTTTAGTGCCATTTTAGGTATTATTGGTTTTGGAGCCTTTTTTGTAGACTTTGTTAAATCATTAGTAAAAAATTAACTAAAAATGGCAAGAAGAGAAAACTCAGAAATTAATGCGGGTTCAATGGCAGACATTGCGTTCTTGCTTCTTATATTTTTCTTAGTAACAACAACTATGGATGTTGATTCAGGTATTTCACGTAAATTACCTGAAAAAGTAGATAATCCGCCAGATGTAATAATTAAAGAAAAGAACGTATTAGATATTGTTGTAAATAGAAATAATCAACTTTTAATTGAAAATGAATTTGTTGGTGTAAAAGACATCAAGCGTTTAGCAATGGATTTTATTGATAATGGTGGAGGTTTATCTACATCAAAAGATGGAAAACCTGCTGAACCTTGTGATTATTGTAATGGAGCAAAAGATCCAGCATCTTCAGATCATCCAACAAAAGCTATCATTTCTTTACAAAGTGATAGAGGTACAACGTATGGAATGTATATTTCAATTCAAAATGAAATTGAAGGAGCTTATAATGAACTTAGAAATAAATTAGCCTTAAAAAAATATCAAAGATCTTATAAAGATTTATTAGATGATTATAAGCATAATGGATCAAAAAGTTTAAAAACAAAAATTGATTTTTTGAAGGATAGTTATCCTCAAATTATATCTGAACCAGAACCAATTAAATAATATCAGAATATGAGTAAATTTAAAAAGAAGAAAAAAGGATTACCTGCTATTTCTACAGCATCCTTACCTGATATTGTATTTATGTTGTTATTCTTTTTTATGGTAACAACCACCATGAGGGAAACTGATTTGGTAATTCAAAAACCAAAACTTCCAAATGCAACAGAAGTTAAAAAGTTGGAGCATAAAAGTTTGGTAAGTACCATTTATGTTGGAAAATCAAAAGATTCAAGAATATCTGGAGATAAAATTCAAGTAAATGATAAAATTATTGATGTAAAAGATATCCCTAACTTTATTTTTGCTGAAAGAGCCTTAAGAAGTGAGGAAGAAGTAAAATATATGACAACTTCTATTAAAGCTGATAAAGGAGCTAATGTAGGTACAATTTTAGATATTAAAGAGCAATTGAGAGATATTAATGCGTTAAAAATTAGTTTTTCTTCTACAAGAGGTAGTAGTATTAAAACGAATTATTAGTATTATAAACTCGTTAATTATATGAAGGCAATCAAATTATTTTTGATTGCCTTTTTTAGTTTTATAAAGTATATTTGTTATATGAAAAGGTATTGGTTTATAATTAGTTTTTTATTTATTTTTATTCACCTTGGAGCTCAAGAGAATGATAGTACCATTAATCCAAGATATTTAGAGGACCAAATATATTTATCACTAACGTATAATATTTTATTGCAAAAGCCTGTTACCATTGTCCAAAATGGATTTTCAGGTGGTGTATCTATTGGTTTTATAAAAGATATTCCATTTAACTCACAGCGTAATTTTGGCATTGGTATTGGCATTGGATATGCTTACAATGTCTTTATTCAGAATTTAAAAATTACAGAAGTAAATTCCGTTACTTTTTTTGAAATAGCGCAAGATTATAATACCAATAGATTTGGAATTAGTACAGTTGAATTACCTTTTGAAATAAGATGGAGAAATTCAACTTTAAATAGGTATAAATTTTGGAGAATTTATGGAGGTTTTAAAGTTTCATATGTGTTAATGGCCAAATCAACTTTTAAAGATTCTTTAGAAACATTTATAATTAGAAACAGCTCTAAATTTAATAAATTTCAATATGGACTCACATTAGCAACAGGATTTGGTACTTGGAATTTATATGTTTATTATGGTTTAAATCCCATTTTTAAAAATGGAGATTTAAATGGAACAAATCTTAATTTAAAAGATTTTAATGTAGGTGTGAAATTCTATATTATGTAGTAAATAAAGTAAACCATAAATTGAGAAATTATACCTAAAATAAACCCCAAAATTACTTCTCTTGTTTTATGAGCTTGTAATCTTAATCTTGACGATGCAATTAAACCACTTATCAAAAAAAGTAGAGATAATAGTATTATTAAATTTAATTTATAGTAATAACTAAAGTGAAATAAAAACCCTATTAACCCACCTATTGCAGCCGTATGAAGACTTATTTTAAGTTTAAAATACAGCATTAAATAGGAAAAAATTAACACAAGTCCGTAGCCAAAATAAAATAAAGATAAGATATCAACAACGTTTGATTTATAAAGCCAATTTCCTAAAATAAATGAAATTGAAATAAATAATAACGTTGGAAACTTTCGTTCTTCAATAGATACCATATGATAACTATCAATCATTTTAAAATACTTCAGAAGTACTAGAAGAAACAAAGGAAATAAATAAGTCCCAATTAAGATAACTATAATTATAATATGTTCTTGAGGTTTAAAAATATATTCAGGAATTAATAAAAAATATAAAATTGTTCCAATAATTGGAAAATTAATAGGATGGAAAAAGTATGATATAAATTTTGAAAATTTCATAAACTATTATTACAATTTTGGCTACATTTCTTTTCTTAATCGTGCAACTGGAATATTAAGTTGTTCTCTATATTTTGCAATTGTTCTTCTGGCAATTGGATACCCTTTTTCTTTTAATACAATAGATAATTTATCGTCTGTTAAGGGCTTCTTTTTATCCTCTTCAATTATTACAGTTTCTAATATTTTTTTTATTTCTTTTGTTGATACATCTTCTCCTTGATCATTCTTCATTGATTCAGAGAAGAATTCTTTAATTAATTTTGTTCCGTAGGGTGTAGAAACATATTTACTATTTGCTACTCTAGAAACTGTTGAGACATCCATATCAATAACATCAGCAATATCTTTTAATATCATGGGCTTTAGCTTTCTCTCATCACCGGTTAAAAAATATTCTTTTTGGTGCTGAATAATAGCATTCATATTTAGAAATAAAGTTTGTTGACGCTGTTTTACGGCATCTATAAACCATTTTGCAGCATCTAATTTTTGTTTGATAAACATAACCGCATCTTTTTGTGACCTTGATTTATTCTTCGAGTCTTTATAACCCTTTAATAAATTGTTATATTCATTTGAAATATGTAATTCTGGAACATTTCTAGAATTTAATGTAAGTTCTAGTTCTCCTTCAATAATTCTAATTGTAAAATCAGGTACAATTTGTTCTGCAATTTTGTTACTACTAACAAATGAACCTCCTGGTTTTGGATTAAGTTTTTCAATTTGTTGAATTGCTTCCTTTAACGTTTCTTCCGAAATATGAAATTTTTGCAATAGTTTAGTGTAATGTTTTTTTACAAAATGATCAAAAGAATTTTCTAATATTTTTATGGCTAAAGTGCTGCTTGGTTTTTCTTTTTTACGTTTCAGTTGAATAAGTAAACATTCCATTAAATCTCTTGCCCCCACGCCTGCAGGGTCCAACTGTTGAACTATTTTTAGAAGTCGTTCTAATTCTTCTTTAGTTGTAAAAATATTTTGTGTGAAAGCTAAATCATCTAAAATATCAATTAAATCTCTTCTAATGTAACCACTATCATCAATACTTCCAATTAAAAAATCTGTAATAATTACTTCTTCATCAGTTAATCGTATGGTATTTATTTGATTTTTTAAATATTGTGTAAAAGAGGTGCCAGAAGCATAAGGTATGTGCTTTTCTTCATCATCTGAAGAGTAGTTGTTTGCTTGTGTTTTATAATTTGGAATTTCATCATCACTTAAATACTCATCAATATTTATATCTTCAGTTTCAATGTTTTCATTTCCTGCAGAATCAAAATCATCATCTGAATTTAAATCTTCATATTCATCTGCATTTTCTTTACCACTTTCTAAAGCAGGGTTTTCTTCTAACTCTTGTTTTAAACGTTGTTCAAAAGCTTGTGTAGGCAATTGAATCATCTTCATCAACTGAATTTGTTGAGGAGATAATTTTTGTAATAATTTAAAATTTAAACTTTGTTTTAGCATTTGTTAAACAGAAAACCGTTGGTTAAAAATATATATAAAAAGCATGCGATTAGTTGTCAGATACTCTTTTTAAAAGATTAATTAAAATTCTGCGTTTTGAGGTGTACGAGGGTAAGGAATTACATCTCGTATATTTCCCATTCCAGTTGTAAATTGAACTAAACGTTCAAAACCTAGCCCAAAACCACTATGTACAGCTGTTCCAAATTTACGGGTGTCTAAATACCACCATAATTCTTTTTCGTCAACACCTAACTCAGCCATTTTTTGTTGTAAAACGTCTAAGCGTTCTTCACGTTGGCTCCCTCCAACTATTTCGCCAATACCAGGAAAAAGGACATCCATTGCACGAACTGTTTTTCCATCTTCATTTAAACGCATATAAAAAGCTTTAATATTAGCCGGATAATCAAATAAAATTACTGGACATTTAAAGTGTTTTTCTACTAAAAAACGCTCGTGTTCACTTTGTAAATCTGCTCCCCATTCATTAATGATATATTGAAATTTTCTCTTTTTATTAGGTTTACAATTTCTTAAAATATCAATTGCTTCAGTATAACTTACACGTTTAAAATTGTTTTCTACAACAAAATTTAACTTTTCTAATAACGACATTTCATTACGTTCAATAGTTGGTTTTGTTTTATCTTCTTGTGTTAACCTGTTATCTAAAAAAGCTAAATCGTCTTTACAATTTTTTAAAACATATGATATTACAGATTTTATAAAGTCTTCTGCTAAATCCATATTGTCATCTAAATTATTGAAAGCAACTTCAGGTTCAATCATCCAAAATTCAGATAAGTGACGAGTTGTATTTGAGTTTTCAGCTCTAAAAGTTGGTCCAAAAGTATATACTTTACCTAAAGCCATGGCGTAAGTTTCAGCTTCTAATTGACCAGAAACGGTTAGATTTGTTGTTTTTCCGAAGAAATCTTTTGAACGGTCAATAGCGCCATCTTCAGTTTTAGGTAAATTTTCAACATTTAATGTTGTAACATTAAACATTTCACCAGCTCCTTCAGCATCTGAACCTGTAATTATTGGTGCATGAAAATTATAAAAACCATTTTCAGTAAAATACTTGTGAACTGCGAACGATAATGATGATCGTAAACGCATCACTGCACTAAAAGTATTGGTTCTTATTCGTAAGTGAGCATTTTCTCTTAAAAATTCAAAACTGTGTTTTTTTGGTTGAATAGGATATTCTTCAGGATTTGAATCTCCTAAAATTTCAATTTCAGATACTTTTATTTCAACAGTTTGCCCTTTTCCTAGGCTTTCAATTAAAGTCCCTTTTATTGAAACTGAAGCACCTGTTGATATACGTTTTAAAACACTTTCATCAGTATTTTCAAAATCAACAACGCATTGTATATTATTTATGGTAGAACCATCATTTAAAGCAATAAAACGGTTAGCTCTAAATGTTCTAACCCAACCTTTTAGCGTTACTTCTTGTAAAAATTTATCTGAACTTAAAAGTTCAGCAACATTCGTTCTTGTCATAATCAAAATTTTAAGAGTTGCAAAGATACCATAACAATTGAAAAAGCAAAAAAACTAACCTTATTCTTTATTTATCCCCATTTTCATCTTCAGTAGATAAAATATCTAAAGTTGGTTCTTTAAAAACTTCTTTGTTAGCAATATTTTTTTCTAAAGAAAGTAATAAAGAGGGTAAAAGTAATAGATTAGATATCATTGCAAATAATAAAGTAATAGAAACCAAACCTCCTAAGGCAATTGTTCCTCCAAAACTTGAAACGGTAAACACTAAAAAACCAAAAAATAAAACTATAGAAGTATAAAACATACTTACACCAGTTTCTCTTAATGCATTATAAACAGATTGTTTAATCCTCCAATTATTTTCTTTTAATTCTTGTCTATATTTGGCTAAAAAGTGAATAGTATCATCTACTGAAATACCAAAAGCAATACTAAATACTAAAATAGTTGATGGCTTTATAGGAACCCCTAAATACCCCATTAAACCTGCCGTAATTAATAAAGGAAATATATTTGGTATTAATGAAATTAAAATCATTCTAAAAGAACGAAATAGAAATGCCATAAAAATTGCAATTAAAAATATGGCTAATGAAAGCGAAACTATTAAGTTGTTAATTAAAAAATTAGTTCCTTTTAAAAACACAAGTGCTTTACCGGTCATGGTAACGTTATATTTTTCTTTAGGAAACTCTTTATCTATTTTTTGTTGTAAACGCTCTTCAATTAGTGCCATTTTATCTGTACCTATATCTTTCATAAAGGTTGTAATACGAGCGTATCGACCTGTTGAATCAACAAAATTCTTCATTAAATTATTATTAGAGGAAGAATTTTTTGTATAAGATAAAATCCAGTTTTTTTCTTGATTGGTTGGTAATTGATAATATTTTGGGTTTCCGCCGTAAAATGCTTGTTTAGAATATTTTACTAAATTTAAAATTGAAATTGATTTAGAAAGCTGTGGAATTTCATCAATAGTTTCATCTAGTTTATTCATGCGTTTAAGCGTAGAAAGTTTCATAACACCTTTTTCGGTTTTGGTATCAACTACAATTTCTAAAGGCATAATACCACCAAATTCTTCTTCAAAAAATAGAATATCTTTAAAGAAATCTTCTCCTTTTGGCATGTCCTCAATAATACTTCCAGATACTTTAATTTGATAAATACCAATCATACTAATAAAAATCAAAGCAATAGTTATACTATAAACTGAAATTCTATGATTTCTAACAATGTTTTCCATCCATTTTATGATAACTTCAATCCATTTTCGCTCTAAATGTTTTAAATGTTTTTCTTTTGGAAGTGGCATAAAACTATACATTATAGGTATAATTAATAAGGCCAAAATAAAAATTCCAAGAATGTTAATGGAAGCAATGGTACCAAATTCTCTTAAAAGCTGACTCTTAGTAAAAATAAATGTTCCAAAACCTAAGGCTGTTGTTGCATTCGTCATTAAAGTTGCGTTACCAACTTTAGTAATAACACGTTGTAATGATTTTGCTTGGTTTCCGTGTTTTTTTACTTCTTGCTGATATTTATTTATTAAAAATATGGCATTTGGCACACCAATTACAATTATTAAAGGTGGTATTAACGCCATTAATACTGTAATTTCATATCTAAATAAACCAATAAAACCAAAGGCCCAAATTACACCAATACTTACTACCAAAAGAGTAATAAACGTAGCTCTAATTGAACGGAAAAAGAAGAAGAAAATTAATGCTGTAACACCAAGAGCTAAGCCCACAAAAAGCCCAATTTCATCAATAATATTTTGAGCATTCATGGTACGTATGTAGGGCATTCCTGAAACTCTAATATTTATATGGTGTTCTTTCTCAAACTGTGCAATAGTTGGATTTAATATATCGAAAACAAAATCTTTACGAGCAGCAGTATTTACAATTTCTTTTTTGAGATAAACAACGGTTCTAATGGTTCCTGTTTTTTTATTGAATAAAATATTATCGAAGAAAGGGAGGTTTTCAAAAAGTTCGGTTTTTATTTTTAAAACTTCTTTAGTTGTTTCAGGAGTTTTATCATAAAGAGGTTCAACATCAAATTTTTGCTCTTTTGTATTTTTTTTTAATTTTTTAATATCACCAATAGCAACAGTGAAATCTACTTGAGATAGGCTGTCTAATGTTTTTGAAAGTTTATTCCAAGCATTAAATTTTTTTGGAGTAAATACTGTTGAGTCGTTAGTTGCTAAAATTATTAGATTACCTTCTTCTCCAAAAAGGTCTAAAAAATGATTGTATTCAATATTAATTTTATGATTTGCGGGTAATAAATTTGCTTCGGTATACGAAAAACGCATATACTGCATTTGTGAAGCTAAAAAAAAGGTAAAAGCAGCTATTAATACAAGTATAAAATATCTTCCTTTTAAGATTACTCTAGAAACATGAGTCCAAAAATCCATTTAAAAGTTTTTTGCAAAGTTAAAAAAATAGTTGAGGTTTTGGTGTGTGGTTATTTAAAATCCTAATCTTAATTTATAAGTTAATTTTACTGCTAAATTATCACTCCATTCAGGGTTTTTATAAGCACCATATCTATAAAATGCACTTAAACCAAAACCTTTAAAAAGGCTATTAAACTCTAAACCACTTTCTATATATCCTTTTTTAAGACTTTTAAAATCTAGACCTAAATGGTATGAGGAATTTTTAATATCACCAATTGCAACTCTTGTAACTATAGTTAATTGAGGTTTAAATTTTTTGGTGATTTTAAAAGATTTTATTTCATGTTTTAGGTGAATTGCTATAAATTTATCTGAAATAAATTCGTTATAACCCATAGTTTCAAAGCTGTTTTTACCAGCAAGTGTAATTCGTTTTCGCCAAGGATTTTTAAAAGTATAATTAGGTGTTGAATTGTACAAATGTGAAATTGGAGCATCACCAAAAACAATTCCACCTTCAAATAAAATATGTGTTGTTGCTTTTCTTAAGCGTTTAATTTTATGTAAAATTCTAAAATTTAACTGTGTAAAATCAAAATCACTGTCAAATATATTTTCAAAGCTTTTAGTAAGTTGAAGTGTAAATTGTGGAAATCTATTTCTAATTTTTAATTTTCCTAAAGGCGAATTCATATATTCACTTTTAGGATTGTATTGTAACCCTAAAGTGGCTGTAGTTAATTTATACTCAGATAAATTTTTAGTTGAAGAGATAAATTGATACTCAAACAAAGGTTTATAATCACCTGAGTTTAATTGAATTTTAGCTTCGAAATTTGGTTGAATGTCATGTTTAATATACGTACTTACAGTTTTGTATTGGTAAAATTTGCTAACATTTAAGTTTCTTGGGTTTATAGGCGAAAACGAAGTGTTTTCTGCTATAAAATCTAAAGAAGCTGCTTCTTTTAAATCGTTTGTGTAATTAACTCCAAACCATGTATTTGTTTCTTTATGTAATCGAAAGGAAACTCCAAAACTATATTTAAAATCGGTGTCTTTTGTTCCGTAAGCAAGGTAAGATTCTAATTTATATTTCGGTGAAAAATTACTGTTAGTTTCGCCTCCAAAACCAATTCGTAAGCCCTCATAATTATTTAAGTTAATAATTTTTCCAATATTTAGATTGATGTATTTTGTTGGATAGTAACCTTTTAAAATATTACGAGCTAAATTTATTTTTTTCTCAATACCATCTTTTAAGGCTAAACTATCTAAAGTTGTATACGTATTTTTTCCACGAGTTGTTAATGAATCTGTTCGGTAGTTATTCCAAAAAGCTGCTGTTTTTTTATGGGCATCATCATTAAACTGCATGGTAGAGGATGATTTTTTTACGACAACAGGTATATTAATTTTTACATTAGAATTTACAGATTTTGAAATAAAATAGGTAACATCACTTGGTCCTTTTTTACGAGTGTTTTTAAGGGTATCGTTCTTTTGACCTTTACTGAATTTTACAGTACCACCAAACAAAGAAATATTTTCACTATTAACTCCTTTTTTTAAAATAACATTCATGTTTTTGGGAAACCAAGTATTATATTTTTTAATATAATTAAAATTTTGAACAGCTTTAATATTTACAATTCCCTTTAGTTCGGCAATTGCTTTTGTAATAGCAAAACTTTTGGTGTCTAAATACATAACACCTTCAATCCCTAAAACTTCTTTTTTTTCTTTAGGTTTAAAATAAATTAAAATTGAATTTCCGCTTTCCGTAGCAATTGTATCTAATATTTTATAATTGTATTGTTTTAAAGCATTGTTAGCAATTGGATTTGTGTACTGCGTACCTGCAAGTGTATAAAATTCATTATAAAACGAAAAATCTTGAAACGTAATAGCCAATAATTCATAAATAGGTTGTTGTAAGCCAGCCATTCTTGAAGCTAAAATAACTTCCTTTTTCTTCTTCCCTTTTTGAAATTGAAATTCAGAAATTTTTTCTGAGATATATAAATGTTGTTTGTCTATTTCTTTTTTGAATTTGTAATTTGATGAATCTAGTTTTTTAAATGTTTTAACACCTTCTTTAACAACAAAAACAGAATCTACATTACCGTTTATAGAATCGGGGTTTGCAGTTACTAAAATTTTATTATATGAATTAAATTTGAATGAATTTAGTGATTTTTCAATGTTATTTTTTGACTTGTTTTTAATGGCGTTTCTAATAATTTGTAAAGCCGGATTTTCTTTAGCAGTTATCAAAACTTCCTCTAAATTTTCTATGGAAGATTTTAATTTTACACGGATAAACTTGTCATTTTTATGAATAGCAACTGAAACAGATTGATAGCCAACATAAGAAATAGAAATTTGGTTAAAAGTATTTTTTGTTTTTATGTAAAATTTACCATCTACATCGGTTAAAGTTCCAAAGTTGGTATTTGTTATAATAGATGCAAAAGGAAGTGGTTGTTTTGTTTTACTATCCAAAACAATTCCTTGAATTTTAGTTTGTGAAATTGCAAAAAAAGGGATTAGTAATATTACTAAAAGGATATTTTTCATTGAGTAAATTTCTTCTGAATAGCACAAATATAAGGTAATTCAAAAAAGTAAATTTCCTTTAGGTTCAATTGTGATAAGTTTAACTTAAAATTCAAACTTATTTTTATGCGTGAATTCCATTGTGCCCATTTGATTCATGATACCAAGAAAGACCTAAAAGTGCTATAGAAATTACACAAGACCCAATAAGTACCACAAATCCACCAGACCAATCCCACTTATCAACAACAGCTCCCATGGCAATATTTGCAAATAATGCGCCACCTAAATAACCAAACAAACCAGTTAATCCAGCTGCAGTACCCGCAGCTTTTTTAGGTACTAAATCCAATGCCTGAACTCCAATTAACATCACTGGACCATAAATTAAAAAACCAATAAAAATTAAGGCTATTGAATTTGCTAAAATAGATTGGCTTGTCCAATACATAAATAATGAAACCATAACAAGTAGCATATAAATAATACTTACCGGAGCTCTTTTCCCCTTAAAAATTTTATCACTTAAATAACCACAAAGTAGTGTTCCAGGAATGCCTGCCCATTCATAAGCAAAATATGCCCAACCAGTTTCTTGAATTGAAAAACCTTTGCTTTCTTCAAGATATAGTGGCGCCCAATCTAAAACACCATAACGTACCAAATAAACAAATGCGTTTGCAAAAGCTATAGACCATAATAATTTATTTTTGAAGATGTATTTAAAGAAAATTTCTTTTGCCGACATCTCTTGTTCAAATTTTTCAGAATATGAATCTGGATAATCATTTTTATAAGCTTCAATATTTGGAAGCCCACAAGATTGTGGAGTATCTCTTAATAAAAACCAAGTTATTAATGCAACAGCCAAAGCAATAAAACCAGGAAAGTATAATTTAGCATGCCAATCAGCAAAAATAGCAAAACCTAAAATTGCAAGTGGACCAATAATTCCACCACCAACATTGTGAGCAACATTCCAAATAGACATTTTTGTTCCGCGTTCTCTAATAGAAAACCAATGAACCATTACTCTTCCACTTGGGGGCCAACCCATTCCTTGAAACCAACCATTGATTAATAATAAAACAAACATAATTGCCACTGATGAAGTAGCAACTGGTAGAATTCCCATAACAATCATTGTAAAAGCTGATAATACCAAGCCTGTAGTCATAAAATTACGTGCATTACTTCGGTCTGAAACATTTCCCATAATAAATTTACTTAATCCATAAGCAATAGAAACTCCAGACAAAGCAAAACCTAATTGAGTTTTAGAAAATCCTAATGCTACTAAATCGGGCATTATCAATGAAAACACTTTTCTAACTAAATAATAACCTGCGTACCCAACAAAAATTCCTAAAAAAACTTGTAATCTTAAACGTTTATACGTTGAATCAATTTTGTTTTCAGGAAGTAATTTTTTATGAGTTGCGGGTTTAAAAATTTTAATCATAATTGTGATTTGTTAACGATTAATTTAAAATATAATTTGCTGCAATGGATTTGAAATTAGTAATTTGATTTGTTTCCCAAGCTTTGTTGTAACCAAATTCTTTAGCTAATAATTTAGCTACTTTAGGTGCAATTTTAACACTTTCTTTGGCGTCTAAAAAAAGAGCCCTTGTTCGTCTAGCTAAAATATCTTCTACAGTTCTTGCCATTTCATAACGAGCTCCCCAAATAACTTGTGCGTTTATAATTTTTAAGGACTCACTTAAATAGCCTTCTAAATTTTCTGATGTTGCTAGTGCAATTATTTTTTCTTCGTCACTTCCATAAACATATAAGGAATTATTATAATTCACATTCTCTTTATAACCGTGTATTTTTAATTTTTTTGTAATTGATATTGTTTGTTTTAAGTTAGAATATTTTGTAATTCTATTAATAACATCTTCCCCCATTTGACGATAAGTTGTCCATTTTCCACCAGTAATTGTAAGCATTCCAGATTTTGAAATTATAATTTTATGACCGCGAGAGATTTCTTTAGTTTTTAAACTTCCTTCTTTTGACATTGCTAATGGTCGTAAGCCAGCAAACACACTTTTAACATCAGATCGTTGAGGCTTTTTTGCTAAGTATCTCCCGGCTGTTTCTAAAATAAAACTTATTTCTTCTTCTAATGCTACTGGTTCTAACTCAGCATTTTCTTTTTTAACATCAGTAGTTCCAACAATAACTTTATCATGCCAAGGAACCGCAAATAATACACGTCCATCACTTGTCTTAGGGATCATAATTGCATAATTATTTGGAACAAACTCTTTATCCAACACTAAATGTACACCTTGGCTGGCACACACCATTTTTTTTGCATTTGGCGTGTCCATTTTTATAATATTATCAATAAATACACCTGTGGCATTAATTACATTTTTAGAGGTTATTTTAAATTCTTTACCAGTTTCTTTATCAACAGCAGTCACTCCAATTATTTTATGTTGCTCTTTAATTAGCTCAGTAACTTTCATATAATTAAGCACAATACCTTCTTTTTCAATAATAGTTTGGCATAAATTAATACCAAAACGGGTATCATCAAATTGCCCATCATGATAAATTACACCACCTTTTAAACCTTTTGTTTTGAGTGTTGGGATACATTCTAATGTTTTTTTTCTTGAATAAGGTAAAGAGCGCCCTAAACTTAAACTCCCCGATAATAAATCGTAAATTGTTAATCCAATGGTGTAAAATGGTTGAACCCACCATTTATATGCAGGAATTATAAAAGATTGATTTTTAACTAAATGAGGCGCATTTTGTTTCATTAATCCTCTTTCTCTCAAGGCTTCTTTTACCAATGAAATATTTCCTTGCGCTAAATACCGAACACCTCCATGAACTAATTTTGTACTTCTGCTTGAAGTTCCTTTGGTAAAATCATTTTGCTCTAATAAAACAACGGAATATCCTCTGGAAGAAGCTTCTAAAGCAATTCCAAGCCCTGTTGCGCCTCCACCAATTACAACAAAGTCGAATGTTTTCCTTTTTTCACAAATTAAATTTATCATTTTGGTACGATTCATAGCTTTTTTTTCTTGAATTAATTTTGATTGGTATTGTAAATATAAAAAGAGTTTTTAGTAATTCAATTTCTTTTAGATATTGTTAAATATTGAAAAATAAAAATCCCTTCAATTTAATTAAAAGAAGGGAATTTATAAAAGTTTTAAAAAGATTGAAATTATACTTTCATAATTTCTGCATCTTTAATTTTGTATTGTTCATCAATTTCTGCACTAAACTTATCAGTTAATTTTTGAATATCAATTTCAGCATTTGCTTTCATATCATCAGAAGCCTCATCTTTTTTAATTTCATTCATGGCTTCTCTACGATCATTTCTAATACTCACTTTTGCTGTTTCAGCTTCTGCCTTTGCTTGTTTAGAAAGTTCCATACGCCTTTCTTCAGTTAAAACAGGTACGTTAATAATAACAATTTCGCCATTATTCATTGGGTTGAAACCTAAATTAGCATTCATTATTGCTTTTTCAATTTCATGAAGCATATGTTTTTCCCAAGGTTGAACTGTTATGGTGTGCGCATCCATAGTTCCTACATTTGCAACTTGAGTTAAAGGAACTTGTGAGCCATAATAATCTACAGTTACACTTCCTATCATTGCTGGACTTGCTTTTCCAGCTCTAATATTTCTGAATTCTTTTTCTAAATGCGTTATAGCACTTTGCATTGATTCTTTTGTGCTATCTATAATAAAAACTAATTCTTCATTCATAATTGAAAAATTTAAATTATATGTTTATTTATCAACTTTTGTACCAATATTTTCACCTAAAATTATCTTTTCTAGGTTTCCTTTTGTATTCATGTCAAATACAACAATAGGTAAATTATTTTCTTGACTGAGTGTAAAGGCAGTCATATCCATTACTTTTAAACCTTTATTCATAACATCTTTATATGTTATTGAATCATATTTAATTGCATCCTCAAATTTTTCTGGATCTGAATTGTAAATGCCGTCTACACGTGTCCCTTTTAAAATTACATCAGCATTAATTTCAATGGCTCTTAAAACTGCAGCCGTATCTGTTGTAAAATATGGGTTACCAGTTCCTCCACCAAAAATAACTACACGTCCTTTTTCTAAATGGCGAACAGCTCTTCTTTTTATAAATGGCTCGGCAACTTGCTCCATTTTTATTGCAGTTAACAACCGGGTTTTTATACCAGCATCTTCAATAGCGCTTTGTAAAGCCAAACCGTTAATAATAGTTGCAAGCATTCCCATATAATCTCCTTGAACTCTATCTATACCGTTACTTGCTCCAGCTACACCTCTAAAAATATTACCACCACCAATTACTATGGCAACTTCTATTCCTTTATCAACAATTTTTTTTATTTCCTTAGCATATTCTGCTAAACGGGTTGGGTCTATCCCATGTTGGCGCTCTCCCATTAGAGCTTCTCCACTTAATTTTAATAGAATTCTTTTATAAGCCATAATTAGTTTGAAAGTTATGCAAATATAAGAAATACTTTAGAAGTAATTATAAGGAAAATTAATACTAATTTGTAGTTTAATTTAATTCTATTTGATGCTTGTTTTTAAGCGAATAATATTCTAAAAGTTTTTTTAAAGAATTTAAGGAAGCAAATTCAACGTCTACAATAGGATTTTTCAGCTTGAAATATTGATTTTTAAGTTTTAAAAAGTCTACACTTTCAAAGCTATCGGATTCAATAATTGACAATAAACTTTCGGAAATTTCTGATACGTTTTTTGATAAAGGCTCAATAGTTTTTAGAATAGGGTTACTTTTTTTAATTTGTGTAAATAAGTTTGCATTATTTGCCCATTTTTTTAAAATAATTAAAATTTCCTTCTTGGATGAAACGTTTTTTGTTGAAAGAAAGTCTTTCACTAAATCATTAAATATAATAGCATCTATTGCATCAGCAGTACAAGCATCCGCAAAAAGGGTAAATGGTGAATACGATTTATATTCTATTCCTCCTTTATTTCTTGTATAAATTTTTATTGGTTCATATACTTTGGTAAGCTCTACTAAAGCTTCAATATTTTGATTATTAGTTATATTTCTTAAAATTACATCTCTATTTTTAATATGAGTTATTCCTAATTCTTCTAATCTAAAACTTACGTTTTCTAATCGAGAGTACATATTAGAAATGTCGTTTACAGATGAAGAAGACCAAAAACGCTCTGCAATAGCAGCTGTTCTAGGCCATATTCTTGAATCAATAGTTAAAGGTGTAACTAATTCACTCCACATAGTAGCTTCACCACCTAAAATTAGTTTTTTTTCAGTAGCTGTTAAGTTGTTGTTTTTAGGAAGTGGATCAATTAAATAATGTTCGGTTGCAGGTTGCATTAAATCAATATAATATCCATTAGAAAGTATGGTGTTATATCCTTTTTTTGCAGCATTTATTAATGATTGTCCAGCAGGCATACCTTCGTTTTTACCTTTCCAAGAATGAATTAATGCTGTGGTTGGCATTTTAGGAGTCATGATTTCTTCCCAACCCATAATAGATTTCCCAAGTTTTGATAAAATATTTTCTAAGCGTATGTTGAAATAAGTTTGTAAGTCATGGTTTGTTTCTAAACCATGTTTCATCATAAATTGTTGAATTTTTAAATTTTCATTCCAATGTTTACCTTTATTTTCATCACCTCCAATATGGAAATATTTATAAGGAAAAAGTTGAGACATTTCCTTAAATAAATCGGCTAATACTATATAAGTTTTTTCATTTGTTGGATCTAAAGTAGGGTTAAAAATTCCAGCAAAACGTTCTACGGAATAAATGGTGTCTTTACTAGCTAATTCGGGGTAAGCAGCTAAAATAGCCGTTGCATGCCCAGGAACATCAATTTCTGGAATAACCCTTATTCCTCTATCAGAAGCATATTGTACTAGTTCTTTAATTTGATTTTGAGTATAATATAAACCATCTGATCCTAATTGGTGTAATTTTGGGTGTGTTTTTGATTCAATTCTAAATCCCTGATCATCAGTTAAATGCCAATGAAAAACATTCATTTTTACTGCCGCCATTGCATCTAAATTTCGTTTTAAAACATCAATAGGTTGAAAATGGCGAGCTACGTCAATCATTAAGCCTCTCCATGTAAAACGTGGTTTGTCATTAATTTTAATTTCTGGAAAGAAATAGGCTTCTTCATTGAAAGAAACAGACTGTAATAGGGTTTCTAATGCGTAAATAACACCAATATCTGTAGTTGCTGCTATTTTAATTTTATCTTTTGAAATAACTAATGTATAAGACTCATCTTCATAAATTTCTAATTTCCCTATAGAATCATAGGTAATTTCAAGAGTAGCGTTTTTAATTTCAGAGGTGTTATAAGCAAATCCATTTTCAAAAAACACACCTGTTCTACCACTTAATCGTCGTAAAAATTTTGTAGTAGCAATATCAATTCTCTTACTATTTTTATTATTTATAGCAATTTTAAATTCGGGGTTTATTACAAGTTTAGAATTTCCAATAGTAATTTCTTGTGGCCAAGGCATTAAATTTAAATTTTCATTTTGACTAAAACAGCCGAATGAATACAAATAAATTAATAATAAAATCTTATTTTTCATATTCAATTTTAGTAATAGTAGCGTTTAAAAGCCTCTAAAGCAGCGTAATCTGCTAAACCAAGTTTGTGATATTTTGTTGCAGTTTCATTATTTCTTTCTTCTGCTCGTACCCAGAATTCACGGGTGTCATTTCCTTGAAACATAACTCCATCTTTTTGAGATTGATGAAAGAATATTGCTTTTCTTTTCTTTAAAACTTGATCGGGGCTCATTGGAACTACCATATCAATTTGATGGATATCCCATTCATGCCAAGCACCTCTATATAACCAAACCCAACAATCTGACATGTATTTATGATGTTTCAATATCTTTAGAGCTGCAAAAATGGTGTCTAAACAAACTTTATGAGTTCCGTGAGGATCAGCCAAATCACCCGCAGCATAGATTTGGTGTGGTTTAATAGTGTCAATTATTTTTGAAACAATAGCTATATCTATTTGGCTTATTGGTTTTTTTTTAATTGTTCCTGTTTCGTAAAAGGGAAGGTTTAAAAAGTGAACATTTTCATCGGGTACACCAACAAATCTAGTTGCTGCTAAAGACTCTCTTTTTCGTATAATTCCTTTTAATTGTCTAACTTCTATTGAATCTTCAAAATCTTCTTTACTAACATTTATTTTATCAATTATAGAATTAACATTATGATTAGTTGTATTAAAATCTTTAATTACTTCAGCATATTTTAAAGCTTCATAATTAGATACTGCAATATTTCCTGAAGTTTGATACGCAATATGAACTTCATGGCCTTGTTCAACCAGTCGATCAAAAGTTCCGCCCATAGAAATAACATCATCATCTGGGTGTGGGCTAAAAATTAACACTCTTTTTTTGTGAGGATTAGATCTTTCGGGTCTAGATGAATCATCAGCATTTGGTTTTCCTCCTGGCCAGCCAGTAATAGTACGTTGTAGTTTGTTAAACATTAAAATATTTAAATCGTAAGAGCTCCCTTCTTGAGATAGTAAGCTTGACATACCATTGTTATTATAATCTTTATCGGTTAGTTTTAGGATTGATTTATTAGTTAATTGGCACAACCAAACAATAGCTTTACTTTTTAATTCTTCATTCCATACACACGGCCCAACAAGCCAAGGAGTATTTAACCTAGTAAGTTCTTGTGATGCCTCATCATTTAAAATAAAACTGGTATTGTTATGATCTTGTAAATAGGTGGCTGGTACTTCTGAAGTTATTTCTCCTTCAATAGTTTTTTTAATTATTTCGGCTTTATTATATCCCCAAGCAAGTAATACTATTCTTTTTGCTTTTTTAACCGATCCAATTCCCATTGTTATCGCTTTTTTAGGAACATTTTCAATTCCTAAAAATGAAGGTGCTGCATCTGAACGAGTCATATGATCTAAGGTAATACTTCTTGTACCTGAGTTGTAATGAGATCCAGGCTCATTAAAACCAATGTGCCCTGTTCTTCCTATTCCTAAAAGTTGAAAATCTAAACCACCATATTCTTTAATCTTTAAATCGTAGTCTATGCAGTATTGATGTAACTCCTTTTGAGGAATTGTTCCATCAGGAATATGAATATTTTCAGGGTTGATGTTAATATGGTTGAATAAATATTGATGCATAAAATAAAAATAGCTATGAATGCTATTTCTATCCATTGGAAAGTATTCATCTAAATTAAAGGTAACAACATTTTCAAAACTTAAGCCTTCTTCTTGATGCATACGAACTAATTCTTCATAAACTTTTATAGGGGAAGAACCTGTGGCTAAACCAAGTATACAGAGTTGATTTTTTGTTTGTTTTTCTTTTATTAAAGTTGCAATTTCTTCGGCAACACAAATGGAGCCTTCTTCAGAATTTGAAAACACAATATTATGTATTTTTTCAAATCTAGTATCTTCAAATTGCCCAGCTGGTTTATATCGAATATCAATGGCAGTCATTTTTAACTTTTTAAGTTGAGTAAAATATTGGTGTAAATTTATTTAAGAAGGTTATAAGTATCTAAATTTTTCGACCAATAGCAGCTTTCTTATTACAAAAACAAACGGGAATGGTTAGTTCCCGTTTGTAAACAACAATTAATTAACAAAAACCAAATTGCTTTAAAATTATTTAGAAATTACTTCCAGATATATCCCACCAAAGTCTTGTACCTCCAGTATCGGGTCCATTTAAATAGCTTACACCTGTTTGAACACCATTTGGATTACCATCATATTCAGAAGTTGGGAAATTTATTCTTCTTATAAAATCTTCAGTACTTATTTCTCCGCCACTATTATTTATAACAACTGGGAAAAGTTTAGGGTAGCCAGTTCTTCTAAATTCACTCCAAGCCTCTTGACCATCAGGGAACATTGCAATCCATTTTTGAGTAATAATTTTTTCTAATTTTTGCTCATTTGAATCGCCATTATTCCAAGCAATAGTAATAGTACTTAGATTAGTATCTCCTAAATTTATATTATTGACTGCATTTAATGGGTCTACATAAGGTATTGCAGTTTTGGTATTATCTGCGATATATGTTGAAGCATCTCCAGCACCATTTTGCTCAAATGATGTTGTAATTCCAGCTTCATATAAACTTTCAGCAGTTCCTCCCATATTCCAACCTCTTAATGCACCTTCAGCACGTAAGAAATAAACTTCAGCCGCAGTCATCCAAGTAATTTTATTTGTTTGAATAATGTTACCAAGAGGTGAAAAGACAACATAATCTGATTTATCTGAAATATCAATACCATTTCTAATTCCTTTATACTCACCAGAAACAATATCAGATGTCTCAAAGTAATTTTCTATCCTTGGGTCATCATATCCTTTTAAGATTGATTCCATTGGAGCTCCCATTCTTATATCATTCCAGCTGTTATTTATAGTAACTAATGGATGTGTAAATGTTGAAGAATTTACAATAGCACTTTCAGCATTAGAAGTAATAACACCTATTGAATGTGATAACGATTTTTCTGCTTCAATTTGAGCTTTTGAAGGATCTGCGTTTACAATTCTCATAGCTAAACGTAACCTTAATGAGTTTGCAAATTTTATCCAACCAGTATAATCACCATTGTATAAAGTAAAATCTGTTCCTGTAAAAGAAGAGGTTTCTCCTGCATTTACTCTCGTTGTTAAATCGTTAATAGCAATATCTAACTCTTCAAAAAATTTGTTATAAACGTCTTGTTGAGAATCGTAAGGAATTGTAGTTTCTTCTGTTCCAAATTCTGAATATACAAGAGGCCCGTATATGTCAGATACTCTATGCATTGCTTCAACTTTTAAAATTAAAGACCATGCATAAAATTGTGGTGCAGATTCTTTAGCTCTTTGTTCTACTTTTAACGCATTACTCATTATATTACTATATGCTGTACTCCATGGAAATCCATTCCAACCATCAACTAGAGCATAATTCATATTATTAATATTACTCGCAAATGGAGTAGGAGGCATCATATAACCAGAATACACATCACCAATTAAATTTTGTTGTAATTGAGTTACCCAAGCAGGATCATACGTGTAAACATTGTTAATCATAGGAGCAAATAAAGCTTTTACATGATTAAAATCTTGAGTTAATTGTGAGTCTGTAAATCCGTTTTCTGCTTCATTTAAACCTTCAAATCTATCAGTACAGGCTGTTAATAGTACAGCTGAACTTATAGCCGCTAAAATATATTTTTTATAAAATTTCATAATCAATCAATTAAAAAGTTAAGTTAATATTAAGCCCTAAACTTCTTGTTGAAGGCATTCCAAATACGTCAACTCCTTGTAATCCTTCACCTGTACTTAATGAAATATTTGGATCAAAAGGGGCATCTTTATAAAGGAAAAATAAATTTCTTCCTACCATTGATACACTTACTGCTTTGAACAGGCTAGTATCTTTAAGGTTAAAATTATACCCAAAAGCTAATTCTCTTAAACTAATGTTTGTAGCTTTATACATATATTCACCTGTTGCACCTGCTCTTCCACCAATTGTTGAATAATAAGTTTCAGTATCAAAAGTTGTAACAGCATTACCACTTGCATCTACAGCGTTAATTGTAACTCCACCTGCATTTCTTGCATCGGCAGTTCTTTGAGATGTTCCAAATTGATCCATCATTGCTTCTGTAATACTCATTACTTCTCCACCAAAACGCCCATCAATATGGAAATCTAACGAGAAATTTTTGTAATTAAATGAGTTAGACCAACCTAATGTAAAGTCAGGGTTTGAATTCCCTACAGCTTCCCAATCACCTACTTGCAATTTTCCATCAGCGTCTAATTGAATTCTTCCTTGTGAATCACGAACTAATTTTTTTCCTTCAATAATTCCAAAAGCTTCACCTTCTTCTAATACATAACGGTAGTGATTAACACCAGCGTCTGTTAATACAACACGTCCTCCTAATTCATTAGGTAATTCAGTAACTTTATTTTTATTAGTTGCAAAATTTAAAGAGGTATTCCAATTAAAATCTTCACTAACAATAGGTTTTGCAGTTAGTGCTAATTCAACACCAGTATTATTTATGTTTCCGGCATTAAACGCATAATTTGAATAACCAAAAGGATTTGTTGCAGGTGCAGGAATTACCATAAATTGATTTTTAGTATCAGAGTTATAGTATGTTAATTCTAAACCTAATCTGTTTTCAAAAAATCGCCATTCTGTTCCAAATTCAAATGAAGTTTGTTTTTCAGGTTGTAAAGACTCGCCTGGTCTTGGACCAATAGAGGCTCCAGAAACAGTTCCACCTCCTATGGTGTTTTGTGGACTTGTTATAAATGAAGGAATATCATTTCCTACTTCAGCATAAGAAATACGAACTTTACCAAAACTAATTGCTTCGGGTAATTCTACCATTTCACTTATTACCCCAGTTAAACCAAATGAAGGATAAAAGAAGGATAAATTATCTGTGTTTACTAATGAAGATGACCAGTCATTACGAGCGGTAATATCTGCATATAACATTCCCTTATACCCAAATTGTATATTTCCAAATAAAGATTGAACTTCTTTTTTTGATGCTAAAGATTGGTTGATGTTAACAGTGCTGTTAAAATTAGCTAAAGTGAACCAGTTTGCTAAACCTAAACCAGCTGAAACTCCTGAATCTAAGAACGTTCTATCTCCAATTCTATAGTTAGTAACACTTGTACCAATATTTGCATTAATTTCTAAATCGTCATTAACTTTTTTATTAATTGTAGCAATAAAATCGGCATACATTTGTGTGTCGTTACTTTTATCTAAAATATATCTACCGTTTGTATGTGATAATGTAGCTTGAGTAGTTGCAAATATTTTTTTATCAAATGTATTGAATAATTTATCGTAACTCATTCTTGAACGTAAGCTCAACCAATCATTCACAGGATAACTTAAACTTATAGTGGCTAAGACGTGTTCATTTTTATCAATACTAGTATTTCTATTTAATATCCAAAAAGGATTTTGCATAATATCTCTATCAGTTGGCCAATTTTGAGCCATTAAATTTCTTGAAGGATCAAGGACTTCAAAATTAGTTTTATAATCACTAAAATTACCATCTCTAGGTCCTAAATACAAACCAGTTAAAGGGTTGAAATATAGCCCGTTTACAGGTTTGTTTGTTATTTTTTGAGTTGATAAAGTTATACTTGCATTTACGTCTAACTTGTCGTTAAAAAATTTAGCAGTTTCTCTTAAATTAAAATTATGCTTGTTTAAAGTATTTGTTGGAATAACTCCTTGAACATTTGTATTAGCATACGATAAATAAGTTTGCGATTTTTCATTTCCTGCTGATAATGAAACTGAACTTATTTGAGTACTTCCAGTTTCAAAAAAGTCTTCAACGTAATTTGAAAAGCTAGAGTTAGCTCCCCAACTTGTATCTGATCCTGGGTTACTCATATATTGTGTTTGAAAATCTGGTAAATCAGCAACTTTTTCAAAAGTTGTGTTTGAAGATATTCTAACTATAGTAGCATCAGATGTTCCTTTTTTGGTTGTAATTAAGATAACACCATTTGCACCTTGTGAACCATATAAAGCAGAAGCTGAAGCTCCTTTTAAAACAGTCATACTTTCAATATCATCTGGATTAATAAGTGAAATTGCATCACCACCATCACGGTTACCACCGTTAAAATCTCCAAAAATACTATTAGGTTGACTTGAGCTGTTATTTGAAATTGGTACACCATCAATAACATATAAGGGTTGGTTATTTCTAGTTGAAGAGTTACCACGTATTACAACTTTAACAGATCCACCAGCACCAGCACTACTTCTGTTTACATTTAACCCGGCAATTTTACCCGATAAATTATTTATAGGGTTAGCATCTTTAACCCTCGTTAATTCATCACTTTTAATTTCTTGAGCAGAATAGGTCAGTGATTTTTTCTCTTTTTTAATTCCAAGAGCTGTAATAATTACTTCATCTAAACTTTGAGCATCTTCTAACAATACAACATTAATTGTAAAAGAGTCTGCAATAGTTACTGTTTTAGTTTTCATTCCAATAAAAGAAAACACTAAAACATCTCCGTTTGAAGCGTCAATAGTATACTTACCGTCAAAATCTGTTTGACTTCCTTTGGTTGTTCCTTGAATAACAACATTAACTCCAGGTAAAGGAGTTTGATCTGTTGCAGTTACCGTACCGGAAACTGTTTTCTCTTGCGCTATAACTTCAGAAGTGAAAACGAGTGAGAAAATAATGATTAATAATGGTATTAATTTTTTCATATAAAATAAATTAGTTAATTTTTGCAATGATAAACATATAATTAACATTAGCATCTTCAAAAGATAATCTATAAACAACATAAAATTAACAATGAAAAACACTTTTTTAAATATGAAGGAAATTTACGTTTAGTAAATGAAATTTATTAGATAAAAAATTTTGTTATCCTAAAAAAAACAGCTATTTTTTGACTCGTAATAGCAATGACAAACGTTTAAAACTCTACTATTGAAATTAAAATGGCTTAAAAATATTAGTTTTACAATACCCATAAAATACCATGTGTTATTTTGGATAGGGTATTTTAGTTTTAATATAATTAGATGGGGAAGTTACTTTAATGATTACTGGTATTCATTTAAATCTAACTTAGTTGAGTTTCCGCTACATATTATATTGGTATATGTAAATATTTATTTTTTAATACCAAGATTTATATTAAACAAAAAATACAAAAGATATATATTGTATTTAATTTTATCTTTATCTATATTATATGTATTACGAACGGGATTAAATTATGTATTAGTCACTAAAAATATTTGGCCAGAAGCAGTAGGAAGTCAGCAAGCTTTTACTTTTAATCATATTATTGCTGTTATTTTAGGAGAAGTTTATGTGTTAGCATTGGCAACCTCTATAAAGCTAACTTTTGATTGGATTTATGAACGGAAAAGATCTGAAGAACTTCAAAAATTACAACTAAGAACCGAGTTAAATTTTTTAAAATCTCAAATTCAGCCACATTTCTTTTTTAATACACTTAATAATTTATATGCGTTAACTTTAGAAAAATCTGAAGTAGCACCAAGTGTAGTACTTAAGCTTTCCGATATTATGCAATATGTTTTGTATGATGCAAAAGAGCCTTTAATTCGTTTATTTAATGAAATAAATTATATACAAAACTATTTAGATTTAGAAAGGTTACGATATGGTGATCAAATAGAATCTACAACTAATATTAGTGGTGATATAGAAGATATACAAGTGCCACCATTACTTTTTTTACCTTTTATTGAAAATTGTTTTAAGCATGGAACTAAAGAAAATGAGCAAATACAAATAACAATTAATTTTAAAAACGAAAAAAATAAATGGCTTATCTTTAAAGTTGAAAATACTTATAACAAACAAAGTGAAACAAATACAATGCATGGAATAGGTATTAAAAATGTAAAAAGAAGATTACAATTATTATTTAAAGATAATTTTGATTTGAAAGTTACAAACACTCAAAACATCTATAGCGTGCGTCTAAAAATACCAATTCTATGAAAATTAAATGTATAATTATTGATGATGAACCTTTGGCAATTAAAGTGATAGAAAATTATTTAAATGAATTTAAAAACATGGAATTAATTGCAACGTTTAATTCAGCCATAGCAGCATTACCAATTATTGAAAAAAATGAAGTTGATGTAATTTTTTTAGATATAAATATGCCAAAAATGAATGGTTTAGAATTTTTAAAAACACTACCAACAAAACCTCATATTGTAATTACTACGGCGTATAGAGAATATGCTGTTGAAAGTTTTGATTTAGATGTGTTAGATTATTTGGTAAAACCAATTCCGTTTGGACGATTTTTAAAAGCCATTAATAAAATAGGAAACAGAGTAAATTTAGAAAAAGATACATCAAACAAAGTTGTTTTTAAAGAAGAACCTTATATTTTTTTGAAAGTAGATAAAAAATTAATGAAAATTAAATTAAACGATATTTTATATATTGAAAGTTTAAAAGATTATATAAAAGTTATAACAATACTTGGCGATTATTTAGTTCACAAATCAATGACTAGCATTTCTGAAGAGCTTCCCAGCGACATTTTTTTAAGAATTCATCGTTCTTTTACAATTTCATTAAATAAAATAACCTCTCTTGAAGGTAATTCAGTTGAAATAGCAAATAGAAGAATTCCAATAGGTAGAAATTATCTTCAGTTTGCAAAACAAAAAATATTAAACACTAAAAATTTAATCAATTAACGTATGTTTATACTTAGAATTATATCTTTCAACAATAATATGAAGTTGATTATAGAAAAAAATTAATTGTTCTAAATTATTATACTACATTAGAGAATTCTTTATAAAAGAGTAAAAAAATCTAATTAACCTTAATACAATATTATTCAAATGCCAACAAATGTAAACCCTACTTCAGGTAGTAAAGCAAACACATCTATTCCAATAATAATCATTGCCGGACTCTTCTTTATCTTCGGATTTGTAACATGGATAAATGGCTCATTAATTCCATTTATGAAAACTTTAAATGAATTAACATCAGCGCAAGCTTATTTAGTTGCAACAGCTTCCTATATTTCCTTTGTAGTAATGGCGTTACCAGCTTCGGCAATAATTAACAAAATTGGCTATAGAAAAGGAATGTCCTTAGGTTTAATTGTAATGGCGATAGGAGCCTTGGTTTTTATTCCTGCAGCAGAAGCAAGAACATATTGGGTATTTTTAACGGGTATTTTTATTCAGGGAATGGGAATGACTTTATTGCAAACAGCATCAAACCCATACATTACAATTTTAGGCCCTATTGAAAGTGCTGCCAAAAGGATTGCTATTATGGGAATTGCTAATAAAATGGCAGGTGCACTAGCGAATCTTGTTTTTGGAGCTTTATTACTATCTGGGATTAAAGAAATTAATGAAAAGTTAAGTGTTGTTGATGGTTATGAGAAAACACAGCTATTAGATACTATGGCAGATAGTGTAGTAACACCATATATTATTATGGCAGTTGTTTTATTTGTTTTAGGAATTTTAATTAGAAAGGCGCCATTACCACATGTTGAAGCTGAGCCTATTGAAGAGGGAACTGAAGGAACTACAACAAAGACTAGCATTTTTCAATTCCCACATTTGTGGTTAGGTGTTTTAACTCTATTTGTTTATGTTGGTGCAGAAGTTATAGCTGTTGATACCATTATTTCTTACGGATTGTCTTTAGGGTTTGAAGGAGCTGATGCTAAATTTTTTGCAACGTACACCTTAATGTTTATGGTGGGAACTTATGCTTTAGGAATTGTGTTAATTCCTAAATTCATCAGTCAAGCAACAGCTCTTAAAGCGAGTGCAGTATTAGGTATTTTGTTAACACTTAGTATTGTAATTACTTCAGGGTTTACTTCTATTTTATTGGTGGCGGCATTGGGTGTTGCTAACGCATTGGTTTGGCCAGCAGTTTGGCCACTTACTTTAAAAGGATTAGGAAAATTCACCAAAACAGCATCAGCCTTACTAATTATGGCAATTGCAGGAGGTGCTATTATACCTCCTTTATATGGAAGATTGGTTGATGCTAAAAAAGCAGAGTTAATAGCTGAAGGAATTGATAAAGTTACAGCAACTGCAGAAGCAGCAACTTCAGGTTATTGGATTTTATTAATATGTTATGCTATTATTTTGTACTATGCCATTTCAGGTCATAAATTAGGATTAAAAAAAGATTAATTTTATGATGGCTACAAAAAGACTAATTGCATTAGATGTATTAAGAGGGATAACAATTTCGTTAATGATTATGGTAAATACTCCCGGTAGCTGGAGTTATGTTTATGCTCCTTTACGTCATTCAAAGTGGCATGGTTGTACTCCAACCGATTTAGTTTTTCCATTTTTCTTATTTATTGTAGGAGTATCTATGTGGTTTTCTTTCAAAAAATATGGAGAAGGGCTTACTAAAAAAGGTCTTTTAAAAGCTTTAAAACGGTTTTCAGTCATATTTTTATTAGGACTTTTCTTAAATGCGTTTCCTAAATTTGACTTTGAACACTTGCGAGTTTTTGGGGTTTTGCAGCGTATTGCTATTGCTTATGGAATTGCAGCTATTTTATGTATGCAATTTAATTATAAGCAATTGTTAATTATTGTTGCAATTATTTTAGTTGGGTATTGGGGCTTACTTTATTTTGGTGGTTCTAATGATGTGTATAGCTTAACGTCTAATATAGCTCGAAAAGTTGATTTGTTTCTCTTAGGGGAGAATCATATTTACAAAGGCTTCGGATTACCATTTGATCCTGAGGGTTTGTTATCATCAATTCCTTCTGTAGCAACTGTAATCTTAGGCTATTTTACAGGTAGGATCATTGAAACTTCAACGGAGATTACTTCAGCTATCAAAAAAATGTTAATTTTTGGTGCTATTTTAACTTTTATTGGTTGGTTTTGGGGATATTTATTCCCTATCAATAAGCCATTATGGACAAGCTCTTATGTAATATACACAGGAGGTTTAGCACTATTATTTTTGGCTTTTTTGCTATGGATTATTGATGTGAAGCAACTAAAAAAATGGACTAAGCCATTCATTCATTTTGGAACAAACCCATTATTTATTTTTTTATTTTCAATTCTTTATGTTAAGATAATTATTTACTTAGTAAAAACAACAAACTCTCATGGAGAAATAATGAATGGTTATAGCTATTTATATAATACTGTTTTTGTACCTATTGCAGGGAATATGAATGGTTCCTTATTATTTGCCGTAAGTCATATTATTGTTTTTTGGTTGTTAACTTATGTGCTTTATAAAAATAAAATATTTATTAAAATATAAAACTTAGTTGGATGAAAAAATATTTATTGAATCATTGTTATTTGATACCAATAGGTAGTTTTTTTTAGTGCCTTTTATAATGGCTAAACTTTTTGCATTTCCTTTTGAAGAAAAGCCAGTATATAAGTTACTTAAAACTGAAAATTTTTTATTTTTGAAACTCATAACAGTACCAAAAGAAGCATCAAATCTAATAGTTTCTACTTCAGTATTATAATGATTTCCAATGGTGAATATTTCTTTAGAACCGTTATTGTTTATATCAAAAAATTTAATATCCATAATTGGTGATATTTGAGCTTCTATGGGGAGTTTAACAATTTTAAAGTTTTTATCACCTAAATTTTCTAAATAGACACTAGATAGTAATTTAGCTTCATAATGAAGAGCGTTATTTAGTTTTTGATTTCCTAATATATCTGTTATTCCCGCATTAGCAAAAGATTTGAAATTTGGATATTTTTCTTTTATAAATGGCATTTGCTGTGATGAACATTCTAAGCCTCTCATAGGAACTAACTCCCCTTTATAAATCCCCGATAATACAATATCGAAGGTTCCATTTTTATCAAAGTCATCGCAAAAAATATGAAATGATTTATTTTTAGACGCCTTAAATTTAGAATTGAGGCCTAAATTACCAATTATATAATCTTGGTCACCATCATTGTCTAAATCTTCACTAGAAATACTAAACCAAATACCAGCTGTATCACTTAAACTCTCTACATTTATTTTACTAAAAATTCCATTTTCATTTTCAAATATTGTAATGGGCATCCATTCTCCAACTATAATTAAATCTTCATCCCCATCATTATCATAATCAGAAAATTCCACATCGCTAATCATTCCAATATTCTTAATTTCAGGTGCATGAATATTGGTTTTTTCTTTAAAAACTCCATTTTCATTGATTAAAAAATATGAATTTGGGGCAAAAGGATATTTATCAGGTATTATTCTTCCACCAATAAACAAGTCTAAATCTCCATCATTATCAATATCAGAAGCTTTTACAATTTGACCGCTTGTTACAATTTTGGGTAATGAGTTTTTAGATTTAATAAAATTTCCTTTTCCGTTGTTTATGTAAAGTCTATCCTTGTAATATTTATCATTTGCAGGAAATTCACTTCCTCCGCTAACAACATAAAGATCTAAATCATGGTCATTATCACAATCAAAAAATAAAGATCCGAGGTCTTCCTGACGATAATCTAATTCCCAAGGACCATTTACTTTGTTAAATGTTCCTTCATTATTTTGAAGATATAAAGCACCTGATTGCCCTTTTGCACCGCCTATAAAAAAGTCCTCATTCCCATCATTATTAACATCAGCACTAGAAATAAATGGGCCATTTTTTGATTGACTATATGGTAGTAAAATTTGATTTTTAAAATCATCAAAACTATTTTCTTGATGCTTAAAGTTTATACCAAGAGTTTTACGGCCTACTTTTTTTAGTAGAGGATTAAATTGAGTTGTATTTTGTTCAATTTTAGCATCACTTAAATAAAAAGTATAAGTTTTGTTTGCTTTTAAATTTTCATAATTAGAAATTTCTCCTGAAGGCCAAATTACTTTAACTTTTTTCACATTACTTTCTTGGTTTAAGCCAAAATTTAGTTCGCTAGAAATTGAAGATTGAAATCCTCTACTCAAATATAGTTCTTGAGATTGTTGTAAAGAATCTGTAAATACTTCTATTTTTGAGCCTATTGCTAATGGATTTATTTTACTACCTTTTAGTTTTATTTTGATGTAATTATTTTTAGAATTATTTCTATAAATGGAAGCAATGTCTTTAGAATTATTTATAATTAAATCAAGAGCTCCATCATTATCCAAATCTGCAGTAGCGCAACCATTTGAATAAGTAGGTTGAGAAAATCCCCAAGTTTCTATGGTGTTTTCAAATTTTAGATTACCAGTATTTCTAAAACTGTAATTTTTAATTTTAGATGAAGGCAACATATTTATAGCCTCATCCAAACTCATTTTTTCCTTTTTTAGGATTTTATTTTTAAAGGAATTTCTAAAATCTTGATTACTTAAATCTTTTGAAATTCCGTTGGTAATAAATACATCTTTTAAGCCATCATTATCAAAGTCAGTAATTAAGGGAGCCCAACTCCAGTCTGTTTTTGAAATTCCAGCTAATTGACCAATTTCACTAAAAGTGCCATTTTTATTGTTTAACTGAAGTGTATTTGCCATATACTGATAATGATATCCAGAATTAACAATATGTGTAAAATTCTCAGTACTCATTGAAGGCATATTTTCTTTACTTCTAACATGGTCTTCAGGCGTCATTTCAAGCACAACAAGGTCTGGATATAAATCATTATTAATGTCTGAAAAATCAGATCCCATACTATTAGCTGAAATATGATTTGTATATGCTAAAATTTCATCATTAAAAGTTCCATTCTGTTTATTAATATATAACATGTCAGGTTCTAAAAAATCATTACAAACATATATATCTGGCCAAGAATCATTATTAAAATCGCCTATTGAAGCACTTAACCCCCAAGCTTTATTCATAATTCCTGCTGAAAAAGAAACATTTTTAAATGAATTTCCTTGGTTTTCATACAATTGATCAGAGCTTTCATTGTTAATTTTTGCTTGAAGTTCCAAACTAATAATTGAATTATTATTAAAATCGGGTCTGTGGTTAACTAAATACATATCTAAATCTCCATCTTTATCATAATCAAAAAAATAGGCTTGTGTTGAAAATCCTTCATCGGCTAAATTCCATTTTTCAGCAGATTCAATAAATGTATTATCTCCTTGGTTTATAAAAAGTTTATTTTTTCTTTTTGTTGGATGTTGTAATTCTCCAGATTTACACACGTAAATATCTAAAAAACCATCATTGTTTATATCAATCATACTTACACCGGTTGTCCATCCGTTGTCATCTTTTACATTAGCAGAATTTGTTATATTTTGAAATTTAAAATTGCCTTTGTTTAGGTATAATGCATTCGATTGCTGATTTGAACTAAAGTAAATATCGATGAATCCATCATTATTTATATCGCCAACAGCAACGCCACCTCCATTATAAATATAAGGGTAGTTTATAAAGTTGAATTGTAAAGATTCTTTAATTGTATTGTTAAAACTAATGGTACTTTGTGATGGTGGAATTAAAGAGAAAAGTGTAGTATGTTTAACTAATTTAGTTTCGGTAGTATTACATGATGATGCTAGAAAAATTAAAACACAATAAACATAGAAAGTATATTTCATAAAAATTATTATTAAATAGGAGGTACTAAAATTCCTCAATTCAAAAGTACTAAAAATCACTAATTATTTTCTACTCTTATGAATTTACTTCTTTATAGAAACGAAAAAGCCTCGCTATTAGCAAGGCTTTTATCATTTTATAATGATTTTATTTATGCTATTGAAACTCTTTTAAAGTCAATTACATCTATATCACCAACAGAGCTAACATATTCCGCAACTGTTTGTTTTTCGTTTTTAATATAAACTTGGTCAAGCAAACATTGTTCAGTGTCTAAAGTTGTATTGTCAGAAATAAATCTTTCAATTTTACCAGGAATAATTCTATCCCAAATTTGTTCTGGTTTTCCTTCAGCTTTTAATTGTTCTTGTAATCTTACTTTTTCTTGAGCAATAACCTCATCAGTTAATTGGGCTCTAGAAATATAAGTAGGTACATTTTTAAGTGTTTTACCTAATCTACCTAGCTCAATATTATCTTTTTCAATTACGGCAATTCTTGCTTCAGTTTCAGAAGTAATATATGCAGGGTCAAAATCTTTGTAAGATAAAATAGTAGCTCCCATTGCAGCAGCTTGCATAGAAAGATTTTTAGCTACATCAGCAACACCTTCAATAGTAGAAGATAATGCTGTTATGGCAGCAATTTTATTTCCTACGTGAATGTATGAACCTACATATTTTCCAGTAACTTTTTCAAAAGAACCAATTTCTAATTTTTCGCCAATGACTCCAGTTTGTTCAATTAATTTTTCACCAACCGTCATCCCTCCTCCAAAATCAGCACTTAAAAAGTCTTCTTTTGAATCGCAGTTAACTGCAATTGAAGCAAATTTTGTAGCTAAAGCAACAAAATCATCATTTTTAGCAACAAAATCAGTTTCACAGTTCAGTGAAATGATAGCCCCAATAGTTTTTTCATCATTTACTTTTGCAATTACTGCACCTTCAGAAGTGTCTCTGTCAGCTCTTTTATCAGCAACTTTTTGTCCTTTTTTACGTAAAATATCAATTGCTTTGTCAAAATCACCTTCTGCTTCAACAAGCGCATTTTTACAGTCCATCATACCAGCTCCGGTAGATTTTCTTAATTTTTTTACATCTTGAGCTGTAATTTTTGCCATTTTATTTTTATTTTTTGTTGAATTTTTAATTCAACTATGATACATTAATTATTTTTTCGCTTCAACTTTCGCTTCAGTCTTAGCTTTCGCTTTTTCTTCAGTTGCTTTTTCTTTACCAGCTTTTCTCTCTGCTAACCCTTCTGCGATATCTTCAACAACAAAGCTTAATACTTTATCAATAGATTTTGAAGCATCATCATTTGAAGGAATTACATAATCTATACCTCTTGGATCAGAGTTTGTATCAACCATTGCAAAAATTGGAATGTTTAGTTTTTTTGCTTCAGCAATAGCAATGTGTTCTTTTTTAACATCAACTACAAAAATAGCACCTGGTAAACGTGTCATATCAGTAATAGAACCTAAGTTTTTTTCTAATTTTTGACGTTGACGGTTAATTTGCAATTTTTCTCTTTTTGAAAGTGCATCAAAAGATCCATCAAGCTTCATTCTGTCAATTACAGCCATTTTTTTAACAGCTTTTCTAATAGTAATAAAGTTTGTTAGCATACCACCTGGCCATCTTTCAGTAATGTATGGCATGTTTACGCTTTTAGATTTGTCAGCAATTATTTCTTTTGCTTGTTTTTTAGTAGCTACAAAAAGGATTTTTCTACCTGAAGTTGCAATTTTTTTCAAAGCTTCAGCAGCTTCTTCAATTTTTGCTTGAGTTTTGTAAAGGTCAATAATATGAACACCGTTACGTTCTCCATAAATGTAAGGAGCCATGTTTGGATCCCATTTTCTTGTTAGGTGACCAAAGTGTACACCTGCATCTAATAATTCTTTAATTTCAATATTTGTCATCAGTATTTAGTTTACGTTCCGTTGAGTTAGCAATAGGGAAGTAGCGAATAATCGATCTTCCCTATTTGGATGCTAAACTTTTACCAGTCATTGACTGATCAACGACAACTTTGTTTTAATTTTAATTTCAATGAACCACCAAATAAATTGGTGAAACAATTCAATAAAACGATTAACGTTTTGAGAATTGGAATTTTTTTCTTGCTTTCTTTTGACCGAATTTTTTACGTTCAACCATTCTTGGATCTCTTGTAAGTAATCCTTCTGGTTTAAGAATTGCTCTGTTTTCTGGATTTAACTCAACTAATACTCTAGAAATTGCCAAACGAATTGCTTCAGCTTGACCAGTAATACCACCACCAAAAACATTTACTTTAATATCAAATGCTTCTGCATTATCAGTTAAATTTAATGCTTGCATTACTTTATATTGTAAGTGCGAAGTAGTGAAGTAGTTTTTAAAATCTTTTTTATTAACAGTAATATTTCCTTTTCCTTCAGAAACATAAATACGGGCTACAGCCGTTTTTCTTCTACCTATTTTATGTATTGTATCCATTATTTAAGATCGTTAAGGTTAATAGCTTTTGGTTTTTGAGCTGTTTGTTGATGTTCAGTACCTGCATATACATACAAATTTCTGTATAAAGCACTTCCTAATTTATTTTTAGGTAACATCCCTTTTACTGCTTTTTCAACAAGGCGTGTTGGTTCTTTTTCAAACATTTCTGTTGCAGTTAATGATCTTTGTCCTCCTGGATAACCTGTGTGACGAATGTAAGATTTGTCACTCCATTTTTTACCAGACAATGTTATTTTCTCTGCGTTGATAACCACTACATTGTCTCCACAATCTACGTGAGGAGTGTAATTAGGTTTGTATTTACCTCTAATTAGCATTGCTATTTTAGAAGCTAGACGACCCAACGTTTGGCCGTCTGCATCAACTAATACCCACTCTTTAGTAACGGTATT
>NZ_JASFZF010000119.1:0-7607 GCF_046055765.1 Lutibacter sp.
TAATTCATAAAATATGAAAGTTATTACAAATAAAAAACTAATTTTAAACATCGGAAAATTACGTTTTTAAAAACGCAACTTTCCTTAGCCTAAACCGTTAGCACCTATTACCGATTAAAAAATAATGAAACGAAATTCTATATTAAAGAAAGTTCTGAAAAATAGTATGAAACAAAAAGAGATTGACTCATTTGTTACTTATGAACTCAATGAAAAAGATAAGAATTTCATTCAAGAAGTTGTAAAAGAAACATTAAGAAATGTTAAACCAAAAGCTTTCAATTGTGCATTATTGAGTGCTTTATTAGGAGCTATGATTTACGATAATTCAGATATTCCAGTTGTAGTTTTATCGGGACATTTTGAATATAATTCAAATAGAATATTTAATTGCACAAAGCCGATTCCGTTTACTAATAAAGAAAAAATGATTAATGATAGTTGGGATGGTCATTGTTGGATTGAAATTAATGATCTAATAATTGATTTATCAATTTTCAGAACAATCTATTATGGAAAAGTTCCGAATTCATTCAAAACAGAAATAGTTGAAAAGTTCGGAGCAGGAAAAGGAGCTTTGATTGGATATTCTTCATGTTTGAAAGAATTAGGATTTAATTACATACCGAAATATAGTTTGAATCAAGAGCAAATTAATGGATTAATAAAAGGATTAAGTTATGAATAGAATAAAAACAGGTGCTAACACTGGGTATAATTCATTGCTAGGTTTGGTAATTTAACGACAAACATTCTGTATATTTAACCTGATTTCTAGTCCGACAAATCCTGCGGATTTATCGCAACGAAATCATAACCCTAAACCGTTGTGGTTTATATTACGACAGAAAAAAACAAGAAAATTGCAATATAATACAAAGAAATTTATACAAAAAAATGCGAGGATTTACTCTACGAAATTTACGGTTTTACCGTAATGCTTAATAAAAAATATGTAGTATTCTTGAAAAATAAAAATTAATACTTAAATTTAAACTCTATGAAAAAAATTAAAACTTCTATGAAAATTGGAATTCTATTTTTAGGATTCTGTATTACATTATTCAGTTGTAAAAAGAATGATGAATTTTTAACAACGAACAATCCAATAATTCAAAAAAAATACACTGCAAAAAAAATTACATTACAAGAAATAAAGAAAAATGAAGATTTAACAGAATTTATTAAAAATATTGAACAACGTTTTGACTATAATAAAAGCAGTACTCAAAATAAAAGTATAAATACAACTGACAACTCATTTACAATTTTAACTGATGAAATAATCCAAGTCAGCACAGATTCATCAGAAACCTACACTTTCAGAATTGAAATTCCAACTAATCCAGATTCTGATTTTGAAAACTTTATTATTAAAAAATTAAATGATAATGAATATGCTTTCTTTATTTATAGATTTAAAAAAACTGAAATTAATCATGGCTATGATTTTTCCAAACAAGAGGTAAGTAGTAATCAAATTGATCTTGACGATTTTGAAGATATTATAGGAGCTAGAGTAGTTTATTATGCATCACTAGGTTGTTGGGTAGATATAACTTATGATGCTGAATGTCAATGTACAGTTATTACAGAACTCACACCATGTGGCGGAGCTGGATCTGGAGATGGCTCTTCTACTGGAGGAGACGATGCTGGTAATGATGGAGATTCAGGTGATACTGGAGGGGAAACGTGGGATACTACAGGTGATAATATCGACGGCGGAGGTTCAGCATCTAATAATAATGATTCATCTTCTACAAATAATAGTTCTACTACAGTAGGTGTTATACTTAGCCCAGAAGCTAAAATGCTTGATACTTTTTTTGACAATCTAACTATTGAACAAAAAGAATGTTTAAATTCACAAGTAGGTACTAGTCTACATAGCGACATTAAAACTTTTTTATTAGCTAATTTTGATGAAAATAGTACAGCATTTGATGAAAATTCCATAGGTGTTCAGAATTTTGCTAAATTAGTCTTAGATAATTGTGGAGCAAAAGTAGATTATGTAGATAGAATTATTATCAACCCTACTTTTGAAGATTATCCTTGCCAAGAAATTATTGTTACTGACGCCATAGGTGTTTGCTCTCCATTAACCCAGCTTGTTTTAGCTGTTTTTGAAGCAAGCAACAATACTAATTTAGTGTTTAGTGTCGCTCCAAATATCACAGGTAATGGAAATACCTTTCCTATTGCAAAATATGACAATATCACAAAAACTTGTGATGTTGAAATACAAATAAGAACATCATATTTAACAACTGCCACTGATTTATCTATAGCCAGAACTGTAATTCACGAATCTGTTCACGGTTTATTAGTCCAAATGCACGAAGAAGGTCTTTTTTATCTTCCTAATGGTACAACTGACACTAGTTATTCAGACATTGCCGCTGCATATACAAAAGCATTAGAAACTAGTAATACTAGTGGTTTAGGTTTGCCTCAGCATGAGTATATGGCTAATTTAGTAAAAGATATTGCAACATCTCTATCGGAATATGGGAGTCAAAATGGATACAACCTTCCTTTTAGCTACTATGAAAAATTATCTTGGGGTGGTTTAACTCATAGCATCGTGAATAATGTTCAAGTAGAAAATGATTTTTTCAAAAAAGCAGTACCAAATGCAAATGATAGAATCACTATTCTTAATACAATAATAGCAGAACAAGATAACAATAATACTTTATATGATGGAAATGGAAATCAAATATTACCAAAAGGAAAAGTGGCAAATGCATCAGCCCCTTGTAATTAAGATTATTACACTATTATTAGTGTTTAATTTTATTTCTTGCGCGACAAACGCACAAATTGAACCTAAAAATAAAGATGTTTATAAAATTATTAACAATGAATTAAATTATTTAGCATCTCATATTGAGATGGAAAAAGTATTTTTAGAAAAACGATTGACCAATCATTTACTTGGAGATTTAGAAGATTTAAAATTTCAAAAAGAAGACTATCAATATCATTATTTAACAACTTTTTTTTCATTACCGAAAAAAGAATTTGAATATCTTTTTAATGAAGACCAGATTAACCAATATAAAAAACAGTTTATTGGCGAAATAATTATTGACTCCTCTAAATTAGAAAATAAAAAAATAATAATTATTGATTTAAAAAATACTACAAATAAGTTAAGCTATTATAATGATAAAGGATTAATAGTCCTTTCTTATCCTGTTTTTACAAAAAACAAAAAATATTCGCTTATAAAGTACTATATAGGTGATTATCACAGAAATTCAGGCAAAGAAGGATTCACTATCTATAAAAAAGAAAATAATAAATGGATATTGTATAGAAGAATAGGTTTAGGCATAGGATAATACAAACCACAACAATGGCTATAGTAAATGCGAGTTTTTAGCAAATAGTATACTTTAACATAAAAGTAACATTATTTTCACTGAAAAATTCAACAATAAATCTCGCACTTGCCATAGCCTAACACGTTGTACGCAATAAAAAATGAAAACATTAACTACATTAATACTTGTTTTACTTGCTATAAATGTAAGTGGACAATCAACTAAATCTTCGGATTTGAAAAATGCTCTCTCCAATTTGGAAAAAGAGAATAATTTGAAAAATCAAAGTATTTATTTTGAGTTATTCCCAAATACGTTTAACGGATTTTTAGAAATGTTCGGTTTTGAAAATGGAAAAGTCGCTCCTCTTTATGATGGTTATGATTACGTTCAAGTTTTATTCGAATTGGACAAAATTTCGAAAAAAAAACAAATGAAAAAGTGGATAGAAATTTCCATTGGCGGAAAATGGGAGGCCGATGCAGTAAATTATTTTCAACATAATCTCCAACCGAGAATTTTAATAAATGTTAACTTAACCTATGAACTTTTAAGCGAACGGACAGATAAAGAAATTGAATCTTTTTTCTATTTCTTTTTTAATGAGATTCATCCGCAATACGAGATTGTTCCAACGGAATTAAAAAAACTCCAAAATAAAAACAAGGAATTTTACAAACTTCTATTAACTGGTCACAAAAGAGCAATAAAAGATAGTGGACATTAAATTAGAAAAGAAAATACTGCGTACAACAATGGCTATAATTCATTGTGGTTTTGTGCCACACCAAAGTTTAGTATATTTAACACGGCTGATTTCTATAGCGGAAAATCCTAGCGGATTTATCCACAACGAAATCATAGCCTAACCGTTGGCATTCATACTGAAATCCTGCACAAATTGAACATTTTACAAAACATCAAAAATCTCATTTTAAAAATTGTAAATTTGTTTTCTAAACTTAGAAGAAATAAAATGACAAAAAAAGAAGAGCAAAAAATAGGTGAAGGAATCAAAAGAGTTGTTTCTGAATTAATGGACAGAGTTATGAATAAGGTTTTAGTTACAGACCCATTCATAAAAGAGAAACACCATTCAAGTAAACCACTTTATGCAGCACTTGTTCCAGACGAAATCTTTAAAGGCTCTCATTTTGAAAGACGTTTTGTTACACCTTTTGGTGGTGTTTGGGAAAAACTTGCTCACGTAGTTGCTAATGAGTTTCACGGGCATTGTGAAATGGGGAAAACCATAACAGGAGAAGTTGGTGCTGAACGATTAAGAAGAATACAAGAAGTTTTAAATAGATTAGAACATAAAAAGAAAGGTAAAGACAAACAAAAGCCTAATTGGGATGTAGAATTAAAATATATTTTAGAAGGTGGAGGAAAATCGATACCAACAAGTGTAGTTTGTGACATTTATATTGAAAGTAAAAAAACCAAAAAGAAATACGCTTTTGAAATAAAAGCACCTTTACCTAATAGCGACCAAACTAAAGTAAGCAAAGAAAAAATGTTTAAACTTTTAGCAATGAATCCTGCTAAAGTAGATTATGCTTTTTATGCACTTGCTTACAATCCTTACGGAAAAAAAGAAGATTATAATTGGAGTTTTCCAATGAGATGGTTTGATATGCACAATGATGAATCAGTGCTAATTGGTAATGAGTTTTGGGAATTAATTGGTGGAAAAGGAACTTATAAAAATTTCATAAATGAAATTAATAAACTTGGTTTAGAATATAGAGAAAGAATATATAAAGAGTTTTTAGGAATTGAACCACCCGAAGGTTACAAAGACATTAAACTTCAATAAAAGTAAATGATATGAAAAACAAATTTACTTTTATCGACCTTTTTTCAGGAATTGGAGGGTTTAAGATAGCTCTAACCAATAATGGAGGGAAATGTATCAACTTTAGTGAAATAAACAAAGATGCAGTAAATACTTATTGCGAAAATCACAATGAAAGTTTTGACAGTAATTTAGGAGATATTACCAAAATCAAAGAATTACCTAAACACGATATTTTAACAGCAGGAGTTCCTTGTCAAAGTTGGTCAATAGCAGGTAAAAATTTGGGGTTTGATGATGATAGAGGTCAATTATGGAATGACACTATATATTTATTAAAACAATCTCAACCAAAGGCATTTATATTTGAAAACGTAAAAGGTTTAGTTGACCCAAGAAACAAAGAATCATTTTCATACATTTTGGATAGAATTAGACAAGCAGGATATTACGCAAAACATTATATCATAAATTCTTTCGATTATGGCGTTCCTCAAAATAGAATTAGAGTTTATATCGTTGGTTTCAGAGAAAAAAGACACTTGGATAATTTTAAATTACCAAAACCAAATGAAAACAGAATCAAACTTGCTGATATTTTAGGAATTAAATTACCTAAAGAAAAAGACGAACCAATTACTCAAAAAGATTTATTTGGAAATCCGATTTTGGATAGACAAATGAGTCTTTCAAGTAAAAACGGATTTAACGACTACTTTTTGTTTAACGACTTGAGAAATGGACATACTACAATTCATTCTTGGGACATTTTAGAAACTACCGAACGACAAAAAGAAATTTGCTTACTACTTTTAAAGAACAGAAGAAAAAGCCAATTTGGAAAGTTAGATGGAAATCCTCTTTCTCTAAAACATTTTAAAAGTATAGATTCTTCTATTACTAAAAATGAATTATCAAAATTAGTTGCTTTAGATATTTTAAAAGAGGAAGAATATCAATTTAAAATAAATGATTTTAAAGAATCTGAACTAACCGAGAATGAGTTAGAATTACTTTCAAAAGAATCAAACGCAAATCTATTAACAGATGATTTAAAAACTCACAGACCTTTAAAAATTAAAAAAATATCTATAAAAGATACTTTAGAATCTTTAAAAGAAAAAGGTGTTGTTGAATGTACTGAAATTAGATATGATTTTAAAAACACAAAAATTAGTAGTGGATTATTTGGAGTAAATAGAGTTTTTCTTCCAACTTCGGACGTTTTCCCTACATTGGTTGCGAGTGACACAAATGATTATGTGACCTTATCACATTTAAGTAAAGATAATCACGAAACGTATAAACAAGACTTTTTAGAAAAAGTTTACTTCTCTAAAAATTACAGAAAGATAACCAAAGAAGAGGCTTGCGTTATACAAGGTTTCCCAAAAGACTTCAAACTTCCAGAATCAAGAGCAAGATGGATGAAATTAATTGGAAATAGTGTTTCTGTTTCCGTAATTGATATGCTTGCAAAGACAATAGTTGAAACAGGAATATTTGACGAAAGAAAAAACCAAACTGAACTAATAAAAAAGTACGAAATGCCAACAACGTATATAAAAAATAGCGGAGTTAGTGCTTTAAGTCAAAGTTAATGAGTAAAATAAAGGTCAGTATTAATCCGAAAATTTAGCACTTAAATCCGCTACTTTCCATATACAAGCCCGTTGGCAACAAGCAAAAAAAATGAAACTACAAAACAAAAAGATAATAGGAATAATATTTTTAATCACAATTCTGACTTCTTGCAAGTCTGAAATAAAAAATAAATTAACTGAAAAAACATTTCCAGTAGTTATTGAGGAATATTCGAAAGATGAACTTCATCAATCTGACACAACCACTTTAACTATTCGAAAAAATGATAGTATAAATTTTCATTTATTCGGACTTAACAGTGACGGAGAGTATGAAATACATACTGATTTACCATTCGAAATTAACTCAAATGACAAATCGAAAATTCTAATAAACAAAATTCCTGCAAAACTGATTTCGAAAAAACAGTACGCTGAAAAAAACAAAAAATTATTAGTCAGAAAATACTTTTATGAGAGAGAAAATGCTAAAGAAAAAACAGGGAATTACTTTGTGTTGAATAATCGAATTATAGCATTTCATTCAACTACCAGAAATTTATATAGATTTTATAAGTATGAGAATTCCGAAATAGAAAAATTGTTAGAAAAAGATACAACTGAATTTTTCAATCATCGGAATAAAATAACAACGGAATAAAGCCAGTTGCCAACACCGTGTAAAATTCATTGCTAGTGCAAGCTTGCTTACGAAAATCCTCGCGGATTTTCTATTCAGTTTATATTTACTAAATTAGTTGCTTAAACACGCAACGAAATCTTACACAAACACGTTGCAATTAATGGCGGATTTCCGGTCGGAAATCCACAATTTGAGTTCTAAAGTAGAATAAAGTTGTCAGAATATTACGTTGTCGGAGTTTAAAGCTG